>JBEVJQ010000384.1:0-7161 GCA_040510055.1 Burkholderiaceae bacterium
CGGTCTATTCGACCGTCACACTCTTGGCGAGGTTGCGGGGTTTGTCGACATCCGTGTTGCGGGCTAGGGCGGCGTGGTAGGCGAGCATCTGCAGCGGCACGACATGCAGGATCGGTGACAGGGGGCCGGCATGGTCGACCAGGTTGATGACGTTGACGCCATCGCCGGCGTCGATGTGGATATCGCGATCGGCGAACACGAACAGTTCTCCGCCGCGGGCCCTGACTTCCTGCAGGTTCGACTTGAGCTTCTCGATCAGCGAGTCCTTCGGGGCGACCACGACCACCGGCATCTGGGCGTCGACCAGGGCCAGCGGCCCGTGCTTCAGTTCGCCGGCGGCATAGGCCTCGGCGTGGATGTAGGTGATCTCCTTGAGCTTCAGGGCCCCCTCCATCGCGATCGGGAAGTGGACCCCGCGGCCGAGGAACAGCGCGTGCTGCTTGGGCGCGAAGCGAGCGGCCCAGGCCTTGACCTTCGGTTCGATCTCGAGGACGTTGTTCATCGCCGCCGGCAGGTGACGCAGCTGGTGGAGCACTTCGGCTTCGCGCGCCGGCAGCAGGCGCTTGCGCATCTTGGCCACGACCAGGGTCAGGACGAACAGCGCGGCCAACTGCGTGGTGAAGGCCTTGGTCGACGCGACACCGATTTCGGGCCCGGCCCGCGTGAGAAAGCGCAGCTTGCTCTGGCGGATCAGCGCCGATTCCGGGACGTTGCAGATCGTCAGCGTGTCACGCAGTCCCCGCGCCTTGGCGTGCTGCAGCGCGGCCAGCGTATCGGCGGTCTCGCCGCTCTGCGAAATCGTCATCACCAGCGTATCGGGCAGGGCCACCGATTCGCGATAGCGGAACTCGCTGGCGATCTCGACGCTGACGGGCACGCCGGCGATCGCTTCAATCCAGTACTTCGCGACCAGACCCGAGTGGTAGCTCGTCCCGCAGGCGAGGATCAGGATCTGCCTCATCCGGCCGAGCACTTCGTCGGCATCGGTGCCGAACAGGCCCGGTGACAGCGAGGTCGCGTGCTGGACCATCTCGAGCGTGTTGGCGATGGCCCCGGGCTGCTCGAAGATCTCCTTCTGCATGTAGTGCTGGTAGCGGCCGAGTTCGACGGCATCGGCCGAGAGCTGGCTGACAACGATGTCGCGGGGCGCCGGCTGCCCCTCGGCATCGTGGATCCGGTAGCCGTCGGGTCGGATCTCGACCACGTCGCCTTCCTCGAGGTAGGCGACGTGCTTGGTGACCTGGAGCAGCGCCGACGTGTCGGAGGCGAGGAAGTTCTCCCCCTGGCCGCTGCCGTCACGACCGACGCCCAGCAGCAGCGGTGATCCACGGCGCGACCCGACGACGATCTCGGGCTGACGCGAGCTGATGACGGCGATGGCGTAGGCCCCTTCGAGCCGGGCGGTGGCCTGGCTCACCGCCTCGAACAGCGGCAGCCCGAGCGCCACCAGCGAATGAACGAGGTGCGCGATGACCTCGGTATCGGTTTGCGAATGGAACTCGTAGCCCTTGCTGCGCAGGTCGTAGCGCAGGGCCTCGTGATTCTCGATGATGCCGTTGTGGACCACCGAGACATCGAGGCCGTTGAGGCTCGAGATGTGCGGGTGGGCGTTGGCTTCGCTGACGCCGCCGTGCGTCGCCCAGCGGGTGTGGGCGATGCCGGTCGGGGCCTCGGCGTGCTGCTCGCGGGCGCGAGCCTCGAGTTCAGCGACGCGCCCGACGGCGCGTACCCGCGTCATCGTCGAGTTGATGATCGCGATGCCCGCCGAGTCATAACCGCGGTACTCGAGTTTCTTCAGGCCTTCGATCAGGATCGGGACGATATTGCGCTCTGCTGCCGCGCCGACGATGCCACACATGAATTGCTCTGCTCAGATGAGAAAGGGGACTGTCGCTCGTCCCCTTCTGTTGTTCAGGAGGCCTTCTTCTTCACCGGCCGTTTCCAGCCTTCGATCGTCGTTTGCCGGGGGCGGCTGACGGTCAGCGTATCGGCCGGTGCGTCGCGGGTCAGCGTGGTCCCGGCGCCTAGCGTGGCGCCGCGGCGCACGGTGACCGGCGCCACGAGTTGCGTGTCGCTGCCGATGAACACATCGTCCTCGATCACGGTCCGGTGCTTGTTGGCGCCGTCATAGTTGCAGGTGATCGTGCCGGCACCGATGTTGACACGCTCGCCGACGGTGGCGTCGCCGACGTAGGCGAGGTGGTTGGCCTTGGAGCCGCGGGCCATCCTGCTGTTCTTGAACTCGACGAAGTTGCCGACGTGGTTGTCCTCGCCCAACTGCGTCCCGGGTCGCAGGCGCGCGAACGGCCCGACCTTCGAGCCGCGGCCGATCCGGGCTTCGTCGATGTGCGACATGGCATGGATCTCGACATCGGAATCGATGGTGGCATTGCGGATCACGCAGTTCGGCCCGATGCGCACCCGGTCGCCGAGCCGCACCACGCCCTCGAACACGCAGCCGACATCGATCGCGACGTCGCGGCCGAAGGTCACCGATCCGCGGATATCGATCCGCGCCGGGTCGGCCAAGGTGACGCCGCCGTCGGTGAGGCGGCGCGCCTGCTCGAGCTGGTACTGGCGCTCCAGCGCCGCGAGCTGGGTCTTGCTGTTGACCCCGATCGTTTCCCACGGCGCTTCGGGCTGCGCGGTTGCCACTTCGACACCATCGGCCACGGCAGCAGCGATGATGTCGGTCAGGTAGTACTCCTGCTGCCGGTTGTCGTTGCGCAGTGCCGAGAGCCAGCCCTTCAGTCGTCGCGTCGGCGCCACCAGGATCCCGGTGTTGACTTCGCGAATGGCGCGCGTCGCCGGATCGGCGTCCTTCTCTTCGACGATCCGCAGGACACGCCCGGCCGGCGAAGTGCCGTCGCTGCGATCGCGGACGATGCGGCCGTAGCCGGTAGGGTCGGCCAGGGTTTCGGTCAGCAGTCCGATCCGATCGCGTCCGGCGGCCGCGACCAGCCGTTCGAGCGTCGCGGTCGTGCACAGCGGGACGTCGCCGTAGAGCACGAGCGTCGGGACCGTGTCGTCGAGCTGATCGGCAGCCTGCTGGACCGCATGCCCCGTTCCGAGCTGCGGGGCCTGCAGGGCGAACCGGACCGGGGCGACGGCCGGCGACGTCGCACCGTCATCGTCGCCGGATGCGCGCCTGACCGCGTCCGAGCCATGGCCTGTGACGACCACCAGGCGATGGGGCGATAGACTCCTCGCGGTGTCGATGACATGGCCGAGCAACGGCCGACCGGCGAGCGGATGGAGAACCTTCGGCAGGTCGGAGTGCATCCGCTTGCCCAATCCCGCAGCCAGTATGACGATGTTCATCTTCTCGAACCGTGTGAGTGAGGCGCAACAGCCGATCGAGATTATCACGGGGGTCGCGCGCGACCGGCCGTCGGGGCGGACAGGCGGTCAGGGGGTGGCGCCACTCGTCGGCCTCGTGCCACACCGCTCGGCGGCGTCGGTCGTCGGCCTGGGGACACCCCCCTCGTCGATGACGATCGGCGGGCCGGCGGCGGTGGCGACACCGCGAAAGCCCGCGATCGGGCTGGCGGCGTTGCTGCTCGGCATCATCGGTCTGATGACGCTGGCCGGCTGCTCGTCGCTGCGACTCGGCTATGACAATTTGTCCACGCTGGCGAGGTGGGAGGTCGACCGCTACGTCGACCTCGACGATCCCCAGGAGGCGAACGTCGACCGGCGGCTCCGCGATGTCCACCAGTGGCATCGCGAGGCCCAGTTGCCGGGCTACGTCCGATTCGTCGAGGAGGTCCGGTCCACGGCAAAAGGCGAGATCACGCCGGCGCTGGTGGCCGGGTGGCGCAGGGATGCCATGGCCGCCTGGGCGCCGCTCGTCGACCAGCTGGCACCGGGCGTTGCCGAACTGGGACGCACGCTGCGACCGGATCAGCTCGATCGATTCGAACGCGAACTGGCGGTCGCGAACCGCGATTTCGAGCGCAAGCACTTCGGCGGTCGAACCCCTGCGGCCGTTCGCGAGGCGCGGATCGAGCGCTGGCAGGAGCGTGCCGAGCAGTTCCTCGGCGCCCTCACCGGGCCGCAGCTCGAGGTCCTGAAACAGCGCGCGCAGCGCGAGGGGACCGCCGCCAGTGACAGCGACTGGTGGGTGCTGCGGCGCGCGCGGCAGCAGATCTGGGTCGGGTTGCTCCGCGGCCTGGCCAGCGACAAGCCGCCGATCGCCGAGGCAACCGAACGGACTCGCGCGGCGTTGATGGCGCTTGCCTGGCCGGCCGAGCCGGAATCGAAGGCGCGCAGCGAAGCGTCGTCCCGGACCAGCGACGAGTTCGTCGCCGCGATCCTGCAGCGGATGTCGGTGGCCCAGCAGCGTCACCTCGACGATAAGCTGCGCGACTACGCCGACGAACTCGGCCGGATGGTGGCCGGCGTGCCGGACATGACGCGGCTGGCCCGGGCTGCGGCCATCATCGGCAGCCCCGGCAGATAGGCAGCGGCCCGGCCGGCGAACGACCGACACTGCCCTCCGTGCCCGGGCCGGTCAAAGGCCGAGCACGGACTCGATCCAGGGCAGCAACTGCAGGATCGCGAGCACGATCAACAGCAGCGAGACCAGCCGCAGATGGCGCCGCGTCCGCCGATTCTCGGCGAGCAGTTCGTCGAACACTGCCCGCCGGGCTTCGTCCTCGCCCGGCTTGGCCTGCGCGGATAGCGCTGCATGCAGCAACCGCGGCAGTTGCGGCACCATCTGCGCCCAGCGCGGCGCCTCGTAGCGGGTCCGTTCGAGCAGGCCGCTGAGGCCGATCTGCTCGTGCATCCAGCGTTCGAGGATCGGCCTGGCCGTCACCCAGAGGTCGAGGTCGGGATCGAGCTGGCGGCCGAGTCCCTCGATGTTGAGCAGCGTCTTCTGCAGCAGCACCAGTTGCGGCTGGATCGAGACGTTGAAGCGACGCGACGCCTGGAATAGCCGCATCAGCACCACGCCGAGCGAGATCTGGCGCAGCGGCCGGTCGAAGACCGGTTCGCAGCAGGCGCGAACGGCGCCCTCGAGTTCCTCGACGCGGGTGTCGGCCGGGACCCAGCCCGATTCGAGATGGAGCTCGGCCACGCGGCGGTAGTCGCGACGGAAGAACGCGACGAAATTCTGCGCCAGGTAGTTCTTGTCGTACTCCGACAAGGTCCCGATGATCCCGAAATCGAGCGCGATGTAGCGGTTGAAGTCCGTCCCCGAATCGCCGACGAGGATGTTGCCCGGATGCATGTCGGCGTGAAAGAAGCCGTGGCGGAAGACCTGGGTGAAGAAGATCTCGACCCCGTCGCGCGACAGCCGTCTGAGGTCGATGCCGGCCGCCTGAAGCCGGTCGATCCTGCCGATCGGGATCCCGGCGACGCGCTCCATCACCAGGACGTTCTCGCGACAGTAGTCCCAGAACATCTCTGGGATGCGCAACAGCGGCGAGTCGCGGAAGTTGCGGCGCAGCTGGTTGGCGTTGGCCGCTTCGCGGATCAGGTCGAGCTCGTCGTGCAGGTAGTGGTCGAATTCGCTGATCACCTCGAGTGGCCGCAGTCGGCGGGCATCGGCAGAAAGGCGCATCACCAGCGCCGCGAGCGCGCGCATCAGCGCGAGGTCGTCCTCGATCACCGATCTCATTCCCGGCCGCAGTACTTTCACCGCCACCTCGCGGCCGTCGTGCAACCGGGCAAAGTGGACCTGGGCGATCGAGGCCGAAGCCACCGGCGTGCGGTCGAACTCGGCGAAAACCATCTCGAGCTTGCAGCCGAGTCCGCGCTCGATCTCGGTGACGGCGACCTCGCCGTCGAACGGCGGCACCTGGTCCTGGAGCAGCGCCAGTTCGTCGGCGACCTCCTGCGGCAGCAGGTCGCGGCGGGTCGACAACACCTGTCCGAACTTGACGAAGATCGGCCCGAGGCTCTCGAGGGCCAGGCGCAAACGCTCGCCCGGCGGCCCGCCCTGGATACCGAACCGCAGGAACCGCGTCAGCAGGATCGCCAGTCGGCTGCCGGTACTCGTGGCTGCGCTCGAGACGAGCAGTTCGTCGAGGCCGAAGCGGCGCGCTACCCACATGATCCGGACCAGCCGGCGGATCCGGCCGTGTCGCGAAGATGGCGGGATCGAGCCGGTGGCAATCAACCCGGTGATCCGTCGTCGAACGCGAGGTCACCGTCGGGATCGGGCGATCCCGTGGCGGCGACGGCGGCGAAGTCGAATCGCTCCCGGTCCATCAGGTGCGAAGGCACCACCCGTGACAGCGCCGCGAAGATGCTGTCGACGCGCCCGGGATGACGCCGCTCCCAGTCACGGATCAGCTGCTTGACTTCGCGACGCTTGAGGTTGGCCTGCGAGCCGCAGAGGTTGCAGGGAATGATCGGGAACGCCTGCAGCGCCGCCCAGGCCTCGAGGTCACATTCCTCTACGTAGGCGAGTGGTCGGATCACGACGTGGCGTCCGTCGTCCGAGACCAGCTTCGCCGGCATCGACTTCAGCTTGCCGCCGAAGAACAGGTTCAGGAAGAAGGTCTCCAGAATGTCGTCGCGGTGGTGGCCGAGAGCGATCCGTGTCGCGCCCAGTTCGTCGGCGACGCGGTAGAGAATCCCGCGACGCAGCCGCGAGCACAACGAGCACATCGTCGTGCCCTCGGGGATCACACGCTTGACGATCGAATAGGTGTCCTGGGTTTCGATATGGAACGGGACGCCGAGGCGTTCGAGGTACTGCGGCAGCACGTGCTCGGGAAAGCCGGGCTGGCGCTGGTCGAGGTTGACGGCGACCAGGTCGAACGACACCGGCGCGCGGCGGCGCAGTTCGAGCAGGATGCCGAGCAGCGCGTAACTGTCCTTGCCACCGGAGACGCAGACCATGACCCGGTCGCCTTCGCCGATCATCGAGAAATCGGCGATCGCCTGGCCGACGAGCCGATGGAGCCGCTTCGACAACTTGTTCGCCGCGACGGCCGGCCGCTCGCGTTCGCGCCGCGTGGGTGCTGGGAAGGTGACGATTTCAGTCGGGTCCGGCATCGGCGGGGTCGTTCTCTCGAAAGCCTGGGCGGTCGGGGGCGACGGGTGATCTGCTAAAGCAAGGAGGAAGGTCGAGGGGCGAAGGCGAAATCGAGGGGCGAGGCGAGGTCGAGGGCGAAGGCGAGGTCGAGGGCGAAGGCGAGGGCGAGGGCG
>JBEVJQ010000385.1:0-8048 GCA_040510055.1 Burkholderiaceae bacterium
CATGATGATCGGGCTGGTGACACCGCCGTTCGGAATGCTGCTGTTCGTGATCAACGCGCTGGCAGGCGTGCCGCTGAAGGCGATGATCCGCGAAGCGTGGGTGTTCATCGCGGTGCTGGTGGTGGCGCTGGCAGTGATGACATTCGTTCCGCAGACCGTGCTGTGGCTGCCGCGGGTGATGGGGTACGCCGGGGGCTGAGGGGCCGCCTGCACGCTGCGATAACGATCGGCGACCAGCCTGGAACGACGCGCTCGAGGCGCCATATCAACGCTTCCCCGGACCGCGTCTATCGTCTGCTGATCGACCGCGAAGCCGTTGCCGAATGGAAGGTGCCCGAGGGAATGACCAGTGTCGTCCATGCCTTCGATCCGCGCGCGGGAGGCGAGTTTCGGTTCTCGCTCAGTTACGACGCCTCCCGATCCGTGGGCAAGTCCAGTCCGCACACCGACACCTATCACGGCCGCTTCCTCGCGTTGGTACCGAGCGCGCAGGTGGTCGAAACGATGGCGTTCGAGACCGATGATCCGTTGATGCGCGGGCAGATGACGGTCACCTACACCCTGATCCCGGCGAGTGGCGGCACCGACCTGGTCGCGGTTCATGACGGGTTGCCGCCCGGCATCTCGGCCGACGACAACCAGACCGGATGGCGGATGGCATTGGACAAGCTCGCGGCTCTGGCCGAGGGCGGATCGCGGCGGTGAAAGGGAATGCGATCACGCCGCTCGCCCGTGTCGGCGAGATCGTGATCAAGCGACCGACCACGGTGGCCGATGCCGCGATCGAACAGCTCGCCGACGTCCTCGTCGATTGCGTAAGCGGCGGCGCCTCGGTCTCGTTCATGCTGCCGCTGCCGCGCGAGCGTGCGATCCAGTTCTGGCGGCGCGTGGCCGATGACGTGGCGCGCGGCAAACGCGCCTTGCTGGTAGCCGAGGATGCTGCCGGCATCTGCGGCACCGTGCAGTTGCTGCTCGACCTGCCCGAGAACCAGCCCCACCGCGCCGATGTGGCGAAGATGCTGGTCCATCGTCGCGCCAGGCGACTGGGCCTGGGGGAGGCGCTGATGACGACCGTCGAACGGCTGGCCCGCGATTGCGGCCGCACGCTGCTGGTGCTCGACACCGTCACCGGTGGCGATGCCGAGCGGCTGTACGTGCGACTGGGCTGGGAACGGGTTGGCACGATCCCCGACTATGCGCTGTTGCCACAGGGGGGCCTGATCGGGACGACGCTGTTCTATCGGCGCGTCGCGCCAGCGTGAAGCTCGTCGGCAACGGTTGACGCCGGGCCTTGCACCACAGGCGAGCGCGCCGCCTCCCCTCCAGCGTGCGCGACGCACTCTCCTCCAACGAGCGCGACGCATTCTCCTCCAACGAGCGCGACGCCTTTTCGTCCAGCGAGCGCCGCCTTCTCGTCCGTCACGACACGACTGCACCCGTCGCGCCATGCGCGTCCGCGCATTCCAGCCGTCACCGCAGAGCCTCGATCGCGCGCGCCGGCCACGGCGCCTCGTCGCGGCAGTAGATCGATGGTGTAGATTTCGGGCACCCGCCGGGCAGCTCGCGCCGGCCGACTCGGAGACGCCTCATGCCGACCCTATCCCGACACGCCGCCACGCCGACGGTCATCCGCTCGGTCCTGGCCTCGATCGCCGCCTGCGCACTACTCGGTGCCACGGCGGTCCGCGCCCAGGACATCCGGATCGCTCACATCCACGACGCCACCGGGCCGCTCGAAGCCTATGCAAAGCAGACCCAAGCCGGACTGATGATGGGCCTCGAGTACGCGACCGGCGGCAAGATGATGATCGGCAGCCGCAAGGTGGTCGTCATCACGAAGGACAGCCAGACCAAGCCCGATGTCGGCAAGGCCCAGCTGGCCGCTGCGTTCGACGACGATCGCGCCGACATCGCCGTCGGGCCGACCTCTTCGGGAACGGCGCTGGCGATGCTGCCCGTGGCCGAGGAGTACAAGAAGATCCTGCTGGTCGAGCCGGCCGTCGCCGACTCGATCACCGGCGACAAGTGGAACCGCTACATCTTTCGCACCGGCCGCAGCTCGATGCAGGACGCCGCGTCGAACGCCAAGGCCGTCGGCAAGCCCGGCACCTATATCGCGACACTCGCCCAGGACTATGCGTTCGGAAAGGATGGCGTGGCCGCGTTCAAGGCGGCGCTGAAGGGGACGGGCGCCGAGATCGTCCACGAGGAATACGCCCCGCAGAAGACGACCGACTTCACCGCGCCAGCCGAGCGATTGTTCAACGCGCTGAAGGACAAGCCTGGCCGCAAGGTGATCTTCATCATCTGGGCCGGCGGCAACCCGTTCAAGATCATCGACCTCGACCCGAAGCGCTACGGGATCGAGATTGCCACTGGCGGCAACATCCTGCCGGCGATGGCGGCCTACAAGGCATTGCCGGGAATGGAAGGGGCGACCTACTACTACTTCGGGATTCCGAAGAACCCGGTCAACGACTGGCTGGTCGCCGAGCATCAGAAGCGCTTCAACTCGCCGCCCGACTTCTTCACCGCCGGCGGGATGAGCGCCGGCATCGCACTGGTCGAGGCGATCAAGAAGGCCGGCGGCACTGATACCGAAAAGCTGATCGCTGCGATGGAAGGAATGAGCTTCGAGTCGCCCAAGGGGACGATGACCTTCCGCAAGGAGGATCACCAGGCGATGCAGAGCATGTATCACTTCAAGATCGCCGTCGATCCGAAGCTCGAATGGGGCGTGCCGGAGCTCGTCCGGGAGATCAAGCCCGCGGAGATGGACATCCCGATCCGGAGCAAGCGCTGAGGAGGTCGGCGGCGTCGGTCCGGCTCGCGGAGCGATCGTGAACGGCGCGAACGTTGGGGTAGACTGAACGAAGTGCCCGCCACGCTGGAATCCGAAGAATTGACCATCCGTTTCGGCGGCCACGCGGCCGTCGATGCGATCAGCTGCCGATTCGAGCCGGGTACGCTCACCGCCATCGTGGGCCCGAACGGCGCCGGCAAGACCACGTACTTCAATCTGCTTTCCGGCCAGCTTCGTGCCACCGCGGGACGCGTGCGTTTCGATGACCGCGATATCACCGCGTTGCCAGCCTCGAGCCGGGCCAGGCTCGGCCTCGGCCGCGCGTTTCAGTTGACGCAGCTGTTCCCGCGACTATCGGTGCGCGAGAACGTTCGCCTTGCCGTCCAGGCGCAGCGCGGGATCGGCCTCGCGTTCGGATCGATCTGGAGCGACCACCGCGACCTGATCGAGCGGGCCGAGACGATCATCGATCGAATTGCCCTCGGCGCCCGTCGCGACACGGCAGCGGCGCTATTGCCGCACGGCGATCAGCGCAAGCTCGAGGTCGCGATGCTGATGGCACTCGACCCTGCGGTCTACCTGTTCGACGAGCCTACTGCGGGGATGAGCGTCGACGAGGCCCCGGTGATCCTGTCGCTGATCGAGTCGATCAAGGCCGACAAGTCGCGGACGGTGATCCTCGTCGAGCACAAGCTGGACGTCGTGCGTTCGCTGTCGGACCGGATCGTCGTGCTCCACCAGGGCCGCAAGGTCGCCGATGGTGATCCGGCCGAGGTCATGGGCTCGGCCATCGTCCGCGAGGCTTATCTGGGAGAGCCGGCTTGACCCCCGTGAGCGGCAGCGCCACGGCAGCCCCGGCGCTGTCGCTCGCCGGCGTGAACACGCACATCGGTCCTTATCACATCCTCCAGGGCGTCGACTTCGACGTGCCCGCTGCGAGCCTCACGATGCTGCTCGGTCGCAATGGCGCCGGCAAGACGACGGCGTTGCGGACGGTGATGGGACTGTGGCACGCATCGGCCGGACGAGTCACCTTCGAAGGACGAGATATCACCGCACTCGAAACGCCCGACATCGCGCGCGCAGGGATCGGCTACGTGCCGGAGACGATGGGCATCTTCGCCAGCCTTTCGGTAAAGGAGAACCTGACCCTCGCGGCCCGGAGCGGGCCGATGGACGAGCGGCGGCTGACCTGGCTCACCGACCTGTTCCCGCCACTGAAGCGTTTCTGGAATCTCCCGGCTGGCAACCTCTCCGGCGGCCAGAAGCAGATGCTGGCCATCGGCCGCGCCGTGATCGAACCGCGCCGGCTGCTGCTGATCGACGAGCCGACCAAGGGACTGGCGCCGGCGATCATCGGCGCGATGATCGAGGCGTTCGCCGAGTTGAAGAAGACGACCACGATGCTGGTGGTCGAGCAGAACGTCCGCTTCGCCCGCACGCTGGGCGACAGGGTTGCCGTGATGGACAGCGGCCGCATCGTCCATCGCGGGGCGATGGCCGAGCTGGCGGCCGATCCGGCGCTCCAGCAACGGCTGTTGGGATTGGACCTCGGGGCTCATCAATGACGAACCTCGGCCGGCTGGTGCCGTGGCTTCTCGTCGTCGTCGTGGCCGCGATCAGCCTGCCGCTGGTCGCCAGTCCGTCGAGCTGGCTCACGCTCACCGTCGCCGGGCTGGCGATGGGAATGATGATCTTCGTCATGGCCTCAGGCCTGTCGCTGATCTTCGGCCTGATGGACGTGATGAATTTCGCGCACGGCGCCTTCATCACGGTCGGCGCCTACGTCGGGCTGTCGGCCATGCGGCCGCTGTCGGCCTGGGTCAATGCACCCGATCCGTGGCGTAACGCGGCTGCATTCTTCGTGGCCGTCGTCGCCGCCGCGGCGTTCGGCGCCGTACTCGGCTGGTTGTTCGAGCGGGTCATCATTCGCCCGGTCTACGGCCAGCACCTGAAACAGATCCTGATCACGATGGGCGGGATGATCGTCGCCGAGCAGATGATCCACCTGGTCTGGGGTGCGGATCTGCTGCCGCTCGCCAAGCCGGCCACCTGGCGCGGCGCGGTCGTGTTCGGCGATGCGGCGATCGAGCGCTACCGGCTGATCGCGGTGGCGATCGGCGCGGTCATATTCCTGGCAATGCTCTGGGTGCTGAACCGGACCCGGCTCGGCCTGCTGGTGCGGGCCGGTGTCGAGGACCGCGAGATGGTCGAGGCGCTCGGTTACCGGATCGGACGTGTCTTCGTCGGCGTGTTCGCCACCGGCGCGGCGCTCGCCGGCCTGGGCGGCATCATGTGGGCCGTCTATGCCTAAGGCGTCCGGTCGTCGCTCGGAGCCGAACTGACCATCCTGATCTTCATCGTCATCATCATGGGCGGGCTCGGGTCGGTGATGGGCTGCTTCGTAGCCGCGCTGCTCGTCGGGCTCACGACCAACTACGTCGGCTTCCTGGCGCCGAAGGTCGCGCTGGGCTCGACCATCCTGCTGATGATGCTGGTGCTGCTCTGGCGGCCGAACGGCCTCTATCCGGTGGGCCGGCGCTGATGCTGGCGCGAATCCTGTCGGCCGATCGACCGGGCAACCGGGTGCTCGCGGTGCTGCTGCTGGCGATCGTCGCGGGCCTGGCCCTGGCACCGATCCTGTTCCCTGGAACGCGGGCGCTAAACGTCGCCGCCAAGGTCTGCGTCTTCGTCCTGCTGGTGGCCAGCTACGACCTGCTGCTGGGCTACACCGGCATCGTCTCGTTCGCGCACACGATGTTCTTCGGCATCGGCAGCTACGGTGTCGCGATCGCGATGTCGCGCTGGGGGACGACCTGGCCGTCGTTCGTTGGCGGCACCGTGGCTGCGCTGGCGGTCTCGCTGGTGCTGTCGGTGGCAATCGGCCTGTTTTCGCTCCGGGTGCGGGCGATCTTCTTCGCCATGATCACGCTCGCGGTGGCATCGTTCTTCGCGATCCTCGCCTCGCAATGGTCGGAACTGACCGGCGGCGAGGATGGCCTCACGTTCCGGGTGCCCGCGCTGCTGTCGCCTGGGAATCGCTATTTCACGATCCCGGGACTCGACTTCACCGTCAACGGCCGGATCGTCGCCTACTACCTCGTCTTCGTCGGCTGCCTGCTCGGCTTCCTGGCGCTGCTGCGGATCGTCAACTCGCCGTTCGGCCGCGTGCTGCAGGCGATCCGTGAGAACGAGTTCCGCGCCGAGGCGATCGGCTTTCGCACCGTCCGCTTCCAGACGGCGGCCAACGTCGTCGGCGCGCTGGGCGCGACCCTGGCCGGAGTCCTCTACGCGCTGTGGCTGCGCTACAGCGGCCCGGACGTGACGCTGTCGTTCGCCATCATGGTCGACATTCTGCTGATGGTCGTGATCGGCGGGATGGGAACGATGTACGGGGCGGCGCTCGGCGCGACGATCTTCGTCCTGGCGCAGAATTACCTGCAGGACCTGATGAAGGTGGGCTCGGAGGCCACGGAGGGTATCCCGCTGCTGCCATTGCTGCTTCATCCCGACCGTTGGCTGCTCTGGCTCGGGGTACTGTTCGTGCTCAGCGTCTACTTCCTGCCCACCGGGATCGTCGGGCGGCTCCGCGGCGCCCGTTGAGCGCAACGATGTCGCTGACGCGGACCCTCGCCGGATGGTGGCGCCGCACGGGCGGTAACGGCGGCAGCGCGCAGCCGCTGCTCGGCGACGACGATTGGGCGTACGCCGTCGAGGCATTGCCCTTTCTCACGCGGCTCGACCCCGCGACCCGCACCCGGGTACGGCAGTTGACTCCCAAGCTGCTCGCCACCAAGCAAATCACCGGCGCCGCGGGCTTGACGGTGGACCCCGACATGGCGCTGCTGATCGCCGTCCAGGCGGTGCTGCCCGTGAACCGGATCGGCCTGCAGTTCTACGACGCCTTCAGCGAAGTCATCGTCTATCCGGCCGAGTTCGTCGTCGATCGCGAGGTGACCGACGAAATGGGCCTGGTCCGGCGGCAGAAGGAGGCGTTGTCGGGCGAGGCGATGCCGGGCGGGCCGGTGGTGCTGTCGTGGGCCGATGCGAGCCAGCCCGGCTCCGACGACGATGCCTACAACGTCGTGATCCACGAGTTTGCCCACAAGCTCGACCTTGCCGACGGCGAGGCCGATGGCTGCCCGCCGCTGGGACCGGCCGAGCGCGCCCGCTGGCTCGACATGATCGGTGCCGCCTACGACGACTTCTGCGAACGTCTCGAGGCGGTCGAGGCGAGCATTCCCGACGATGTCGACCCGGAGGGCGAGGACGCCAACCAGTATTGGCAGGAACTGCCGCTCGATCCTTATGCGGCTACCGACGTCGCCGAATTCTTCGCCGTCGCGAGCGAGGCTTGGTTCGTGGCGCGCGAGCGGGTCGAAGGCGCATGGCCGACGCTCGCGGCGGGGTTCGCGCGGCTCTACGGGCCGCCGTGACTTGCGACAGCTTCGATGCGAAACGTCGATCGTCTCGAGCGCCGCAGGCTGCGAGCACAACTCGGCCGCCTTCCAGCCGAGCGCCGAGATGATCTGACCGGTGCAGCGTGGGCTCGACCCGCTATCACCACAACGTCTACGTCGTCGAACTGCATCCCGACGTGCTCTACGACCGCCGCTTCGTCGCTGCCAATCCGCGGTTCGACCGGTTCCTGCCCTGCGTCTACGTCGGCTCGACCGGGCTGACGCCAGAGGCGCGCTTTGCCAATCACAAGGCCGGCTACCGAGGGAACCGCTTCGTCCGGCGCTACGGACTGCGACTGCGACCCGACCTCTACGCCTGCTTCAACCCGATGCCCTATCGCGCGGCGATCGAAATGGAGCGCGAACTGGCGCAGGCGTTTCGCGAGCAGGGTTGGGCCGTCTGGCAGGGCTAGCTGGCAGGGCAGCGGTGGCAGGGCAGCGGTGGCAGGGCCAGCGGTGGCAATGGCAGCGCCGACAGGAAGCCAGCGCCGACAGGGGCCAGCGCTGGCACGGCAAGCGCAGCAGGGTAGTGCACGGTGGAGCGAGTGCGCAGCACTTTCCACGCCCATCACTCGCCGCCGCACAGCACGTTTCCCCTCATGCGATCGACCGAGCCTCCCCGGTAGCATTGTCCGCGGACGGCTGCGCGGATCGTCCGGACCCGCCCCGCCGTCGATACCAAGATGGGAGCGAGACATGAAACGGATCGGGTTATTCGGGATCCCGTCGATCACCGTTTGCGTGGCCGCCGCACTGGCTGGCGGCTGTGGCGAGATCGGCGGCGC
>JBEVJQ010000386.1:0-4847 GCA_040510055.1 Burkholderiaceae bacterium
CGGCCCGGCTTCGGGTCCAACGATCGAATCAACTGCGTTGCCTGGGACAGCAGCTCGTGCGTCGCCCCGGTCGTCGAGGCCAGCGAACGGAAATCCCCTTGGCCGAGCAAGCCGAGATGGCGACAAACGATCGTCTGGGCGAGCTCGATCCCGGGGGTTACCGCCGGCAGCGCCTTTAGCTGTCGCAGCAGGCAATCACCGATCGAGGTCGCCGCCACCCCGACCGGTTCGAGACTCTGGACTCGGCAGATCGCGATCTCGATGTCGTCGAGCGCGATGATCCGCGTCTCGCGCCCGCGGATGGACTCGTCGCCCGACTGCAACAACATGTCGAGCGCGAGCGCGTGCAGTACCTCCGGTGGGTCACGCAAATAGCCGTCGGGATCGAGCGAGTCGATCACCAGGCCGGCGAGGGCAGCATCGAGTTCGGGCAGGTGGAGGCTACCGACCTGTTCGAACAGGTGCTCGCGCAGCGACCGATGGTTGGCGACCTGATCGAGGGTGCTGAACCCTTCATCGTCGGCGCTGTTGCGCCGGACGCGGCCGTCGCCCGAAAAGTTAGCGAAATCTCCGAAGCTGGCTTCATCGACCGGGAAATCGCGGTCGGCGTCGCCGGTCATCATGCCGACACCCTCGTCGGACGATTGCCAGCTGTCGGTCGCGTCCGATGCGCTATCCCCCGCGTCCGAGAGCGATTGCGACATCGCCATCGAGACCTCGTCGATCGGCTGGTCGTCCATCGCATCCAGGCCGCCGTCGGTGCTCACGTCGATCTCGGAACCTCCGCTGTCGCCCGCGTCGTCGTCTTCGCGTTCGAGGAGCGGGTTCCGGTCCATCGCATCGCTGATCTCCTGCGCGAATTCGAGCGCGTTCAACTGCAGCAGCTGAAGCGACTTCTGCAAGGCCGGCGCGATAGTCTGTTGATTCCGAAGTTGGAGGGAGGCTTTCACGGATCGGCCTTGTCGTTCGGTGGCGGGTCGGCGGACTTACGCATTATTCGTGCCAGAGGAGTTGGATTCTCAACGGCGCTCAAGATCCGACATCTGTCGTCAAATCGCGCTCAAAATCACTATCTGACGAGCATGATGAGGAAGGCACCGGCAACTTTGACAGCCCGCCGGTGTAATGAGCAGAGCCCCTGCAGTAGTTTCCGACGGCCGGTCGCGGCGCGGATCGCGATCCTGAATTAGACCTGTTCGCGAAGCGGTAGTGAAATCTTTCCACCGCGCTCGGCTTCTGCCCTACTCGGGCAGTCAGGCAGGCACCCACCCTGGGTTGGCAGGCAGGCAATCCGCCCGGGGCTGGCAGGTGCACCCACCCGGGCTGAGAGGCAGGCGCCCACCGGGGCTGGCAGGCAGGCGCCCCTTGGGCCGGGAGGGCAGCGCGCCAGTCGGGCCGGCAGCCCCACGAGGGTTGGCCGGCAGGTCCCGCGGCTGGGTTGGGCATGAATGGTGCGCTGAGCCGTAGGGCGAAAGCGCCGGCGCCTCGCAAGTCCGGCAACGCTGCAGCCGGGGAGCGGGCGCCACGCGTCAGCCGGAGCCGCAGCACCATGCAGCGGAAGTATCGAAATGAGCAACAAGACTTCGACGACGCCCACCTCTTCGCCTACCGGCCAGCGCCAGTCCACGCAATCCGGGGGGCCGGATGCGGCGCCGGAACATCAGACCCAGGACGATCAGTTCCAGGACACGGTCCCGGGCGACGGCAACTACCAGGCAGCGCGGGACTACCAGCGCGACGCCAAGGACTTTGCCGAGTCCGGCAAGGTCGACGAGACCCCGCGCGCCGCGCAGCCTGAAAGCGGACAGCAGGCGAGGAAACTCGAGCAGGCGGAAACCGCCAGGCCGGAACGAGCGAAGAAGTAGCTTTCGGCCGGACATAGCGTTCGGTCGGAAGCAGCGTTCGGTCGGAAGCAGCGTTCGGTCGAACCCTTGATTGCTGAGAGCGCTGGATGGGCCCGGATCAAATCCAACCCAGCCGGTCCAGCGCGGACGTCAACCGCCGCCGTTCAGCGGCGCTTGCTCAGCAATCCCAGCCCCGCGGCGACTGCCGCGATCTGCCTGATTCGCGCCATCCCTGCGGGCGACGAAGCGTAACGGACGAGTCGCTTCAGTCCGCCATTGCGAGCGAGCACGATCAGCGTCGGCACGCCAATGGCGATCGTCAGTGCCGGGTGGTCCTTGATGAAACGCATGGTCTGGCTCTCCGGGTGCCAATCGGACAGCCGCGGATGCATCCATCCGGCCGGGCCCGAGCCCGGCCGAGCGAAGTCCGACGAACGCTCGGCGTCGTCATCGGGGAGGAACACGGCCGCGGCGTGCGCCGGCGGTGGCTGGTTGCCAGGGTCGGGAGCGGTCATGTTCGATCCTTCGGCGTTGGCCATCGGGGCTTCGGGGTCGATCGCCGCGGGCATGGGTGGTACGGGGTTCGCGCCGTCGTCGGCAGGGCCTGCCGGGTCGTCGATGACCAGGTGGTGAGGTTCGATCAGCCGCCGGCGTCGATCGAGCAGCCGTCGGTATAAGCGATCGGCCTCGTCGTTGCCGGTCTCGATTTCGGGCAGCAGCGGCTTCGGTTCGTTCATCCGCTGCGCTCCCGCAGATATTGCCGGGCGATCGCCGCATCGGCAGCGAACAACGCGCGACTGAGACGAAATGCGTCCTGATGCCGCTTGGCCAGCGCGCGCGCCATGCCGATGCTGAATGCCGTGGCGATCACCCACACCGCCACCACGGCGAGAATCGCGTGGTTCCGATAGTCGGTAGTCCAGGCGAGCAGGATGACGCCGGCGCAGATCCAAAGCAGCGACCCGATGGCACAGACCACCGCGGCCACGGCATAGACAGCCATCCGCGTCAGGCGGGAGGTTTCGGTCCGCAGCTCGAGGCGAAACAGCCGGGCCCGATCGTCGAGATCATCGACGGCACCATGGGCAACCGCGCGGGCTGCCTCGAACCGCGGTTCCAACTGCCGGGTGATCCGGGCAGCGATGGCGTGGACCAACCGGTCCAGCAGGTTGGCCATTGGCGGTTCCGAATGACTCCGAGGCCGATCTTCGACGGTCAACGACGCGTCGACGTCTGCGAGAGCAACAGCCCTATTGCCAGGCCCACGAGCGCGGCGACTCCGGCCGACGCCCACGGTGATTCGTGGACATACTCATCGACGGCCTCGGCACTGTGGCGCGCGCGGCGCTGAGCGGTGTGAGCGAGATCGGCAACGGTATCGCTCGCCTGGGCGATCGAAGCGCGCATCCGATCGATGACGGCGCGCGCTTCGGGCGAGCGCGAAATGTCCGCATTGGCCATCAGGTCCGCCAGGTCGCCCTTCAATGCCTCCCATTCTTCGCTCAGGACGGTCTGCGCTTCGCCGACCGATTCGGCCGAGTCACGCTTGAAGCGGCGGAACGACCGGCCGCTGTCACGGGTCGACCGTTCGATGGCGGCGGCGGCCTGCTGCAGGCGATCGACGATGGCTTCGGTGGTGGACGAGGAGGATTGACGCATGAAAAATCTCCGGTGTGACGGGTGCGCGCAGCCATGGCGGCAACCCGGGCCAACCGGAACCGCTCAAAGCTCGTAGCGCGCCGGTCTGTCGGTGCCGTCGCCTCGACGCGTTGAGGCTCGCCGAGCCGATCAGCAATTTGTGTGCCGCGGTCTTGGCGGCACTCGCGCCGACGAGTGTATAGACTTCCGGCAGTGGCGCTCTTCGCGCTGGCAAGGCTGCCAGCTGCCTCCAAGGGTTCGCGCAAGTTAAGTGTACTTGCCACGATGCGAGAGTACACTCGTTTCCCATTATATCGCCCGGCTCCGAGCCGGCGCGTCGCCCCTACGGCTGGAGAAGAATGACCGAATCGAGCCAGTCGCGGGCCAAGCACGAAATGGTGCTGATCGTCGAGGACGACGACAACTCGGCGGAGTTGTTGCGCACGTTCGTCGAGGCCCAGGGTTATGGCGCCACCGTGGCCAACTCGCTCGCCGAGGCGCGGCAGCAATTGATCCTGCACGAGCCGGCAGTGGTGCTGCTCGACCTGCACCTGCCCGATGGCTCGGGGATGGATCTGTTCGACGATGAGTCGCTTCGTGGCGACTGTGACATCGTCCTGATCACTGGCTACGCCAGCGTCGAGACCTCGATCCAGGCGCTGCGCCTCGGAGCAGCCGACTATCTGATCAAGCCGGTATCGCTCAAGGTCCTTCGCAACGTGTTTGCCCGGCTTCGCGAAGGCGACGAGGCGGGACACGAAGCCGAGTCGGCCGAGGCCGGTCGCGAGCCCGAAGGCCGGGCGGGACGGGCGATCGGCAGGGATTCGCCGACGCCAGGTCGCGGCGGCCTTGGCGACGACGGGCGATCGGAGGAAGGCGGTCCCGAAGCCACGGCCGAGGTCGCCGCGCGCCCTGGTCGCGGCGCTGACCGTGACAACCGATCGCCGACCGCCCGCGCCGCGCCGCGTCGCGGCGTCGATCTGCCGCTGATCAAGGGTCGCTCGGATCCCATTGCAGAGGTCCTGCGCCAGATCGACAAGGTGGCGCGCACGTCGGTCAGCGTCTTCATCGTCGGCGAGAGTGGCACCGGCAAGGAACTGGTCGCGCAATCGGTCCACCGGACGAGCCGGCGACGCAACGGTCCGTTCGAGGCGATCAACTGCGGAGCGATCTCCGCACAACTGATCGAGAGCGAGCTGTTCGGCCACGAAAAGGGCAGCTTCACCGGCGCAATTCGCCAGCACAAGGGCTTCTTCGAGCGGGCCTCGGGCGGGACGCTGTTCCTCGACGAGATCACCGAGATGTCGCTCGATCTGCAGGTCAAGCTGCTGCGGGTGCTCGAAACCGGTACGTTCAGCCGCGTCG
>JBEVJQ010000387.1:0-4690 GCA_040510055.1 Burkholderiaceae bacterium
GATGGCAAGCCAGGGCGCACGCTCGGCGTCGAAGCCGGCGGCTTCATCGCGCCCGATCCGCGGAAAGAAGTGCGAGTGCATGTCGATCATGACGGGCTCCGCGACGAGCTCATGACGCGTCCCGCGACGCTTCACGTAGCGACTGTTCATGGCGTCGATGCCAGGCCCGGTAGTCGCGGCCGGGATGGACCTCGCCGCACGACGGGCAGCGGCGCTCGTCGTCGTTGCTCGTGTAGAACCGCTCGTAGAGCGCTGGCAGGTCTTCGACGATGCTCTGCAACTGAACTTCGAGCCGCCGGACCAGGACGCCGCAGGCCGCGCAGTGCCACTGGAACGCGTCGCGGACGCCGGCCGGACGCTGCCGTTCGATCACCAGGCAGAGGCTTCCGGGCTCGGGCCGCTGCGGCGAGTGCAGCGTGTGCGGCGGCATCAGGAAGATGTCGCCCTCGCGCAGGTCGACGCGTTCGTAACGCCCGCGATCCCAGAGCAGCAAGTAGGCGTTGCCCTTGAACTGGTGGAAGAATTCCTCGAGCGGGTCGTCGTGGAAGTCGCTGCGGCCATTGGGGCCGCCGACCACGGTGACCATGAAGTCGCCGTCCTGCCAGATCTGCTGATTGCCCACGGGCGGCTGCAGCCGCGCCGCATTGTCGTCGAGCCAGCGCTGGAAGTTCAGCGGCCGGCCGTACTTGAGGTCCATTCAGGAGTCCTCCGCCTTCAACGGCTTCCAGGCCGTTGCCTTGATCTCGATCAGCAGGTGCGGATGCGGCAACTGGTGGACGGCGACCGTGGTCCGGGTCGGGCCGTCGTAGTCGAAGAATTCGGCCCAGACGGCGTTGTAGCCGCCGAAGTCGTTCATGTTGACGAGGAACGTCTGAACCTCGACCAGGTCATCGAGGCCGGCGCCTTCACTTTCGAGGATGTCGCGGATGTTCTCGATCACCGCCCGTGTCTGGACACGGATGTCGAGGTGGGTAACGCCCATCTCGTCGACCGCGACGCCCGCGAAGCTGTTGTCGGGGCGGCGCGAACTGGTACCGGAGACGAACAGGAAGTCGCCGGCGCGTTTGACGTGCGGGAACCGGCCACGCGGCGTCGCCTTTCCGACCACGACCCGGCTGCCGGACCTGCTGTTCGCTGTCACGATCGAGCGCCCTCGGCGTTCAGGTTGCGCTGCCGGTGGCGGGCCGCTATCAGCAGGCGTCGGTATCGGACCTGCCCGGCGTCACGGGCGGCGGCTATCGGTCAGGCGCCCGGCGCGGCGTTGCCCGGCCCGCGGCCGGCGCCATTGCGCGGTCGTTCGCTGCCCGTGCGCGCCTCGCGGATGAAATCGCCGTCGAGCACGTCGCCGCCGCGCGCCGGGTCGGCGTCGCGCGACGGTTGCTGCCCGGGTGCCGCCCGTCCCATCGCCTGCTGCATCCGGGCCATCTCGGACCGCAATTGCTTGCGCAGGTCGCGGGTCCGCCACCAGAGCCAGCCGCCGACGATCGCGGCGACGACGACGATCACGGCGAACGCGATCATCGAGACGAACAGGGCGCCGATCGCCAGCGCGGTGCCGGCGACGATGCCGAGCAGGCGACCGAGCGGGCCCGGCGTCAGCGGGCCGCGTCGTGGCAAGCCGCCCGCGGGCGGGCCGAGTCGAGAATTCGGGTCAGGGATTCGGTTCATCGTTCCATTATCCAGATTTGCTGCCCCTCGTCGCTGAATATCCGGAGTGGGCTCGGCCTTCACGTCGACCGCTACCGGGGCACCGATCCGGATGCATCTGGCCCGTTCGGTCAGGGATATGGAACGCGTGCCGTCAGGGGTTCATCTCGCCTATCGGTCAGGGATAGACCTCGTCCATTCGGTCAGGGATACATCTCGCCCGTTTTCGGCTTCCAGCGCTCGGTCCAGGTCGGGAACTTGTCGCCGGTCGCACGCGTCGCCTCGTAGACGGCGCGTGCTATCGCCCGCGCCAGCACCAGCGAGGCCGCATGGCCGAGCAGCAGCGTGTCTCCGACGGGATCGACCAGCGGTTGCCTTCCGGTGCTGGCAGCGAACACCAGATCGCCGTCATACGGGGTGTGCGACGGCACCAGCGCGCGGGCGATGCCGTCGTGGGCGGCGGTCGCGAGGCGTCGGCACTGGGCCTTGTCGAGGGCGGCATCGGTAGCGACGATCGCGATCGTGGTGTTGCCCTTCGACGCGAAGGCGGCGAGCTTCGAACTGACCGGGACCGTCAACGGAAACGCCGTCGGGCAGTTGCCGAGCCCGCCGAACTCGCGATCGACCTCGAAAGGAGCCGCCCAGAAATGCGGTCGTCCAGGGACCGGGGGACTGCCATGGGCGTTGACGGCGACCAGGGCGCCAACGGTATGACCGCTGTCGAGGATCACCGAAGCCGAACCGAGGCCGCCCTTCAATTGCGCGGTCAACGCACCGCAGCCGGCGCCGACCGAGCCGAGGACGAAGTCGGTCCGTGTGCTGTTGAGCGCCTGTTCGCCGAGCGCACGGTATGGGTTGACGGTCCAGTCCTTTTCGCCGCCATTCAGCAGGTCGAACAGGATCGCGGCCGGCACCACTGGCACGCGCGCCGTGCCGATGGCCAGGCCGCGACCGGCGCGGTGCAACCCGTCGGCGACGCCGGCGGCCGCATCAAGGCCGAACGCCGATCCGCCGGCGAGCACCAGCGCGTCCACGGACGCGACGACGCAGTCGGGCGCGAGCAGATCGGTCTCGCGCGTCCCCGGTGCGCCGCCCATGACGGCGACCGAGGCGACGAACGGCGCGTCGCCGACCAGCACCGTAACGCCCGACTTCAGGCTGTCGTCCTGGGCGTTGCCGACGTACACACCGGCAATATCCGTGATCAGGTTGCGCTGCCCGCGTTTCATCGCCATCTTCGTTTCCCGTCAGGCGCTTTCGTTAGCGCCGCGTTCGCGCAGCCAGGCGGCCAGCACGTAGTCCATGGTCGGCACGTGGACGTGCAGCCACTGCATCAGCGCCGCGGCCAGTGTCCGGCCGTATTCGTGGTCGCCGGCGGCGACCCGCGCGCGGACGGCAAGCATTACTTCGAGCACCTGCGCATGCTCGGTGTCGTGGCAGTGGATCGGTGGAAAAGCGTGCAACTGCATCAAGGTGGTTTCCTGCCGGAAATGTTCTCGGGTATGGGCGATCGCGGCTTCGACCGCGGCCGGCATCGCGTCGGCGTCGGACCGCTCGAGCGCCGCGATCAGGTCGACGAACTCGCGATGCGTGCGGTCGAACAGCGGATCGCCCGTCGCCAGGGCGTCGGACCATCCGATCTCGACGGCGGGGGCAACGGAGACGGCAGCGCGCGCGCTGCCGGCCCTGCCGTTGTCATCGATCGATCGATCGTCCGAACCGCGGATCGCCGCGCCCATCACTTCCCCTGATGCCATTGTTGCGGGAACGGACACTTGATCAGTCGCGATACCAGACAATCTGGTGCGTGGTCGCGATCAACCGCTCGCCGTGCCAGAGCTGCGATTCGCAATCGAAGAAGCCGGACTCGAAGACCTGGCTGCGACTGGCGCCCAGCAGATAGTCATCGCCGACGGCAGCGACGGTTCCGGCTCCTGCATGGTAGTAGACGTTCATCGAAACGGTGGCGATCGGGACCGGCTTTCGGACGAGGGCATAGATCGACGGAAAGAAACTGTCGGCCAGGCTGGCGAGTGCGGGATAGTCGAGCGCTCGCGGCGGATCGTCACGAACCCAGTCGAGCACGGGTTCGCCAGGGGCCGACGGCGTCATCATCGAATGAACGTAGCGAGAATCGAAGCGCTCGAGCCAGCGAATGCCCGGCCGCGGGGCACGGCGCGCGAGCGTCGCGGGCGGCGGTGCCTCGGGACGGGGCGTGTGGACGCGGCTCCATAGCGGGCGACGAACGCCCATCACCGCCAATGCCTGGACCACGGTTACGCCTCCCGCGCCTCCCGCGCTCCCCGCGTTCGCCGCGCTCCCCGCGTTCGCCGCGCTCCCCGCACGCTCGGGGCGCGGGCCCTGAACCGATCCTGCCCCCGTTTCCGGTGCCGCGCCCGATCCGGTTTCTGTTTCCGATGCCGTCGCTGCTTCCTGGATCATCCGCAGCACGACATGCTGCGTCGTACGGCCGGTTCGCGCGAACGACAGTTCGACGACGAACGGACCTTCGCGGACCGGGGCGCAGTAGTTGACCGTCAGCGCCAGCGGTTCGCCCAGGTGGCGTGGGTCGTCCAGGATCGCGCGCTGGCAGACGGCCGCCGTGATGCCGCCATAGGGGCCGACCATGTTCCAGTAGTCGGCCGAGGTCCGGCCGGCGAACCGTCCGTCGCCGAGCGGCTCGAGCGCGATGGCGGCGTCCAGGGGATGGGTCATCGAGAGGCTCCGTAGCAGGGCGAAAGGCGGACGTCGGTCGCGCTCACCACCATGCCGGCGGATCGCTGCCCGGTGGCCGCGAGGGCTGCGACGATGCTGGCCACGGACGCGAGAATCGTGCCGCATGGGGCAACGCGCGCAGTGCACCGAAATCGCTCGGGAACGGGCGCAACGCTGCCGCGATCGCCGCCCGATCGGCCGACCGATCGCTGGCTCGATCGCCGGGACGATCATTCGCCCGATCGCTAGCCCGATCATTCGTCCCATCGCCGGCCCGATCATTCGTCCGCCCGGGCACGTGCAGTGGTTCGAGCCGATAGCGCCCGAG
>JBEVJQ010000388.1:0-14542 GCA_040510055.1 Burkholderiaceae bacterium
CGGTGAACGCGACGGCCACCGTCTCGTCGGCGAATTCACCGGCCTTCTGGCCGGCGATCGCGCGCTGGTGCGATTGGACGGCGAAGGCGTCCTGGTCCTCGCGCGAAACCTTCCACTGCTGCGCGACCTTCTCGGCCGTGAGACCCATCCCGTAGGCGATCCCGATGTGCTCGTTGCCGTCGAAGATCCGCGGATTCATCGCCGGCTTGTTGCCCATCATCGGTACCAGGCTCATCGACTCGGTGCCGCCGGCGATCATCAGGTCGGCCTCGCCGACGCGTATCCGGTCGGCGGCCATCGCCACCGCGGTCAGGCCCGAGGCGCAGAACCGGTTGACCGTGACGCCGCCCACGGTATCGGGCAACCCGGCGAGCAGCACGCCGATCCGCGCGACGTTCAGTCCCTGTTCGGCCTCGGGGATGGCGCAACCGATGATCGCGTCCTCGATCGCCTTCGGGTCGAGCGACGGAGCCTGCGCCAGCGCGCCCCGGATCGCCGTCACCAGCAGATCGTCGGGACGGACGTGACGGAGTGCGCCGCGCGGCGCCTTGCCGATCGGCGTGCGCGCCGCGGCAACGATGTAGGCGTCCTGTACCTGTCTGTTCATTGCGTCGTCCTTGCCCTGTCCTTGCCCCGCCCCTGCCCCGCCCGATGACTGTCCGGTCAGCGCGTTCCCGACTCGCTCAGTTACGCACCGGCTTGCCGGTCTGCATCATTCCCATGATCCGTTCCTGCGTCTTCGGGTGCCCGATCAGGCTGGTGAACGCCTTGCGCTCGAGCGCGAGCAGCCAGTCGTCGTCGACCAGCGAACCAGTCTCGACATCGCCGCCGCAGATCACGTCGGCCACGGTGCGCCCCAGATGGAAGTCGTGCGCCGAGATGAAGCCGCCATCGCGCATCCCGACCAGTTGCGCCTCGATCGTTGCCCGTCCACCGCGGCCGGCGACCTTGATCGGCGTGCGCAACGGTGGCCGCCAGTTGGCCGCGTGCAGGGCCTTGGCCTGGCTGATCGCGACGTGCAGTAACTCGTGGATATTGAAGACGATGGTGTCCGACGCCAGCAGATAGCCGATCGCCCGGGCTTCGTGTGCCGATTTCGAGACCTGTGCGGTGGCCGCGGCCGTGAAGTACCTGGTCAGGAAGTGCAACAAGTAGGCATCGGGTGCGGCCGTGCTCTCTTCGGCCGCGCGGCGCGCGCCGTAGGCCAGCCCCCCGGCGCCGGGGATCAGGCCGACGCCGACTTCGACCAGGCCGATGTAGCTCTCGAGGTGGGCAACGCGGTGGGCGCAATGGACGGCCAGTTCGCAGCCGCCGCCAAGAGCGAGCCCGGCAACGGCGGCCACCGTCGGTACCTGCGCGTAGCGCAGCGCCATCATCGTTTCCTGCAGCTTCTTCTCTTCCGGTCCGATCGCCTTGGCGCCGCCCGCCATGAACAGCGGCAGCATCGCCTGCAGGTCGGCACCGGCGGAGAACGGTCCGCCGTCGAGCGAACCGGGCGACCAGATCACGAGTCCCTGGTACTCGCGCTCGGCCAGTTCGACCGCGCGCTTCAGGCCCGTCGTGACGCCGGGGCCGATCGCATTCATCTTGGTCCGGATCGAGGCGATCAGGACGCCGTCACGGCCTTCGCCATCGGTCGCATCGAATGTCCAGGCGCGCAACGCGTCATCCTCGAACACGGTGCGACCGAGGGCTGTTGCGGCGACACTTGCCTCGCCGACCAGCGCCGCCCGCGCCGGCTGGCGGCGATAGACGGGCAGGCTTGAGCGGGCAATGAAGGCTCGCGCCGTTGCCGACCAGGAACCTTCCGGCTGATGGACACCACCGCGGTCGGCCACCGGCCCCTCGATCACCCACGACGGCAACGGCTCGTTGGCCAAGGTCTTGCCGGCATCGATGTCGGCCTGGATCCATTCGGCCACCTGCTTCCAGCCGGCCTGCTGCCAGACCTCGAACGGTCCCTGCTTCTGGCCGAAACCCCAACGCATCGCCAGGTCGACGTCGCGTGCAGTCTCGGCGATCTCCTCGAGATAGCGCGCCGCGTAGTGGAAGGTATTGCGCAGGATCGCCCAGACGAACTGCGCCTGCGGGTTGGACGACTCGCGCAGCAACTGCAGCCGCTCGGCCCAGGTCTTCCTCTTGAGAATCCGGGCGACGGTCTCGTCGGCCTTGGCACCGGACGAACCGTACTGACCGGTCTTCGGGTCGAGCTGCTGGATCTCCTTGCCGACCTTGCGGTAGAACCCCGCGCCCGTCTTCTGGCCGAGCGCGCCGGCGTCGATCAGGCCCTTCAGCACCGCCGGCGTCCGATAGACGGCCTTGAACGGATCGTCGAGGCTGTCGGCCATGGTCTTGATGACGTGGGCCATCGTGTCGAGTCCGACCACGTCCGCGGTGCGGAAGGTTCCGGACTTCGCGCGGCCCAGCTTCTCGCCGGTA
The DNA here is from genome assembly GCA_040510055.1 of Burkholderiaceae bacterium. Taxonomy (GTDB): domain Bacteria; phylum Pseudomonadota; class Gammaproteobacteria; order Burkholderiales; family Burkholderiaceae_E; genus Lautropia. The sequence goes on from JBEVJQ010000388.1 coordinate 2,440, forward strand.
AGGTCATCGACCACGTCGAAGCCGAGGCCGAAGTTCTCGACCTCCTTCATCGTCGACAGCATGCTGAAGATGCCGATCCGGTTTGCGATGAAGTTCGGGGTGTCCCTGGTGCGGACGACACCCTTGCCGAGGGTGGTGGTCAGGAAGGTTTCCAGCGTGTCGAGGATCGCCGGATCGGTATCGGCCGTGGGGATCAGCTCGACCAGGTGCATGTAGCGCGGTGGATTGAAGAAGTGGACGCCGCAGAAGCGCCGCTTCAGGTCCGCCGGCAGCCCTTCGGCGAGCTTGCCGATCGACAGCCCCGACGTGTTGGTGGCGAAGATCGCTTGCGGCGGCACGTACGATGCCACCTTGCGGTAGAGGTCGTGCTTCCAGTCCATCCGCTCGGCGATCGCCTCGATGACGAGGTCGCAGCCGGCGAGCAGGTCGAGATGCTCGTCGTAGTTGGCCGGCATGATCGCGGCAGCCAACTCCGGCCGGCCGAGCGGCGCCGGGTTGAGTTTCTTGAGCCCTTCGATCGCGCGTTGTGCTATCGCGCTCGCCGGCCCTTCCTTGGCCGGCAGGTCATAGAGTACCGATGGCACACCGGCATTGGCGAGGTGGGCGGCGATCTGGGCACCCATGACGCCGGCGCCGAGCACGGCGACACGGCGAACCGAGAACGAGCGGGTGTGGTCAGGCGGGGTCGTCATCGTCATTGCTCACGGATCCAGGTCTGGGTGCGGCCAAGCAGCGGCAAGCCGATATAGCCGTGCATCTCGAGCTTGCGCCCGCCATCGACGGGCGTCGCCCGCAGGTTGTACACCTTGCCGTCCTCGGGGTTGAGGATCTGGCCGTCGGCCCAGCGATCGGCGAAGCGCTTCAGTTCGCGGATGATCTGCAGGCCCTCGATCGGCTGACCCTTGCTGTCGCCCGGGCACAGGTCGCAGGTCGGATTTGGCCTGCTCGGCTCGAAGATCTGCTCGATCCTGCCGACGAGCACGCCACCCCGCTCGCGGATGCGCACCAGCGAGCGCGCCTTGCCTGTCAGGTCATCGATCGTCCGCCAGAGGCCGACCGGCGTCATCGCCGGGTTGTCTTCGTCGAGCGACGCACCGGCGGCGACGGACGCGCCACTGTTCGAGCCGTTCGCGCCGCTGTTCGAGCTGTTCGAGCCGCTGGCCGAGCCGTTCGAGCCGCCCGCCGGGCCCCGCGACGTGCCCGACCACGGCTCGCCTTCGCCGGCCGGTTGCGCCGCCGCCGGCGCGGTCATGACGGCGGTGATCGCGATCAGCATCGCCGGCGCCACGATCAGCGCCGACCAGATCGATCGGGTCGCCACTGCCATCAGAACAGCGCCTCGTCGACCGTCATCAGCGACGCCGAGCCGGCGCGCGCCGTGCGGATCAGCATCGCGGTCTCCGGCTGCAGCTTGGCGAAGTAGAAGCGCGCCGTCGCGAGCTTGGACTTATAGATCGGATCGCTCGACCCGCTGTTGGCCAGCGCCACCTTGGCCATCCGCGCCCAGAAGTACGACAGCACGAGGTGGCCGATGACGCGCAGGTAGTCGACGGCGGCGGCGCCGGCCTCGTCCTGGTTGCTCATCGCCTTCATCCCGATTTCCATCGTCAGCTTCTGGACCTTGTCGGCGAGGTCGGCCAGCGGATTGACGAACTCGGCCATCTCCTCGCGCGTCCCTTCGGCTTCGATGAAGGCCTGGATCTCGTCGCCGAACCGGCGCAGCTTCGCGCCCATGTCCGGCAGCACCTTGCGGCCCAGCAGGTCGAGCGACTGGATGGCGTTGGTGCCCTCGTAGATCATGTTGATCCGGGCATCGCGGACGTACTGCTCCATACCGTGTTCGCGGATGTAGCCATGGCCACCGAGGACCTGCATCGCCAGGTTCGTCGTCATGAAGCCGTTGTCGGTGATGAACGCCTTGACCACCGGCGTCAGCAGCGCCAGCAGGTCGCCCGACTCCTTGCGGACGTCCTCGTCGGAATGCGACTCGTGGCGATCGGAATGGAGCGCGAGCCACAGCGCGAACGCCCGGCAGCCCTCGGTATAGGCCTTCTGCGTGAGCAGCATCCGGCGCACGTCGGGGTGGACGATGATCGGATCGGCGGCCTTGTCCGGCGACTTCGGGCCAGTGAGACTGCGCGACTGCAGCCGGTCCTTGGCGTAGGCGAGCGAGTTCTGGTAGGCCGTTTCCATCAGCCCCAGCGTCTGCAAGCCGACGCCGATCCGCGCCGAGTTCATCATCACGAACATCGCCGGCAGCCCCTTGTTCGGCTCCGAGACGATCGTGCCGTAGGCATTCTCGAGCTGGATCTCGCAGGTGGCATTACCGTGGATCCCCATCTTCTCCTCGATCCGCGTGCAGACGACGCCGTTGCGCTTGCCGACCGAGCCGTCGTCCGCCGGGACGAACTTGGGTACGAGGAACAGCGAGATGCCCTTGCTGCCGGCAGGCGCGCCGGGAATCCGCGCGAGGACCAGGTGGCAGATGTTCTCGGCCAGGTCGTGCTCGCCCGACGAGATGAAGATCTTGGTACCGGTGATCCGATAGCTGCCGTCGCCCTGCGGTTCGGCCTTGCTGCGCAGCATGCCGAGGTCGGTACCGCAGTGCGGCTCCGTGAGGCACATGGTGCCGGTCCACTCGCCGCTGACGAGCTTCGGCAGGTAGACCTCGCGCTGGTGATCGGTCCCGTGTTCGGCCAGGCAGTCGTAGGCGCCATGGGTCAGGCCCGGGTACATCGTCCAGGCCTGGTTGGCCGAGTTCATCATCTCCTGGAACGCCAGTCCCAGTGCCAGCGGCAGCCCCTGGCCACCGAACTCGGTGGCGCAGGTGAGCGTCGGCCAGCCTCCGTCCTTGAACTTCTGCCAGGCTTCCTTGAAGCCCTTCGGGGTCCTCACGACGCCGTCGCCCTCGTGGCGGCAGCCTTCCTCGTCGCCGGAGCGATTGAGCGGGAACAGCACCTCGGCGCAGAACCGGCCGCCCTCCTCGAGGACCTGGTCGATCAGTTCGCGGTTGACCTCGGCGTGGGCCGGCATCGCGGCCAGCGCCTTCTCGGCCTCGAGCAGTTCATGAAGCACGAACTGGAAGTCGCGCAGGGGCGGGTTGTACTGCGGCATGAAGAAGCTCCTGGAGGATCAGTGTGTCGGCTGACGTTAACGGGAAACGGAACGATGCCCGGCACGCGCCGGCCGCGTGGCGTCGGCAAGACGCGAACGGGGCGGTTGGTCGATCTTCGATCGCGGCGAAGAATCGGCGAGCCTGATGGTCGGTGCCTGTGCGGTCCGCAGCCGCTCGATCAGTCGATCGATCGCGCGCCGGGCACGCTCGAGCGCAGCGGGATTGCGCATCAACCGCGCATCGTGATGGAGTGCGAGCACGACGCCATTGACGGCGAACAGCAGTTCGTCGATATCGGTGTCGGGCACCAGGTGGCCGGCGGTCACGGCCTGGTCGATCGTGCGGCCGAGTTCGCCGCGCCAGCCCTCGATCATCCGGACCAGTTCGTCGCGGACCGGACCTGGGCGATCGTCGTACTCGCTGGCCGCGGAGATCCAGATGCAGCCCTGCGCGGCCTCGATCACGGTCCGGGCGAGCCAGTGTTCGAGGATCGCAGCCAGCCGCGGCAAGCCGCGCGCCACGGCAATCGCCGACTTGAGCACCTCGTCGATGAAGCGGGCCTCGTAGGCCTGAAGCACGGCGAGCTGCAGATCCTCGCGCGAGCCGAAGTGCGCGAACACGCCGCTCTTGGACATCTGCATCCGGTCGGCGAGGGCGCCGATGGTCAGGCTTTCGAGCCCTGCCATCGCGGCTTGTTCGACGGCGGCGTCGACGATCGCGAGACGGGTCTGCTGGCCTTTGCGCATCGAGTTCAGGGGCGGCGATCGGAGGGCTGGCTACCGGCCATTAATTTAACGAACGTTCGTACTATTCCAGATCGGAATCAGGCTGTCAAGTCCGAGCGCCGCCTGATACCGTTAGTGCCCGATTACAAAGGAGCCCGTGATGAGGCCCAACGCCCTCAAGCAACTGTTTCGCCAACGCAAGCCGGCGCTGGCCGCCTGGTGCAGCATCGGCAACCCGTACAGCGCAGAGACGCTGGGCCACGCCGGTTTCGATGCCATCGTCATCGACCTGCAGCACGGGATGATCTTCCTCGACCAGGCCATGCCGATGCTGTCGGCGATCTCGTCGACGCCGGCCACGCCGCTGGTCAGGATCAGCGAGAACCAGTTCTTCGAGGCCAACAAGATGCTCGATGCCGGAGCCTACGGGATCATCTGCCCGATGGTCGACGACGTCGCCTCGGCGCAGCGGTTCGTCTCCGCCTGCCGCTATCCACCGGCCGGGCGGCGCTCGTTCGGGCCTACGCGGGGGCTGCTCTACGGCGGCACCGACTATTTCGAACATGCCAACGACGAGATCCTGACGCTCGGGATGATCGAGACGCCGCAAGGACTGGAGAACCTCGACCGGATCGCCGCGGTCGAGGGGCTGGACGGGATCTTCATCGGACCGTCCGACCTGAGCCTCGCGCTCGGTGCGCCGCCGCTCCCCGATTGGACCCGCGACCCGCTGGCGGGCGCGATCGACCGGATCCTCGAGGTGACCCGCAGTCATGGCAAGATGGCCGGGATCTTCTGCATCAACCTCGCCTTCGCGCAGGCGATGAAGGCCAAGGGCTTCGACCTGATCAACATCAGCAACGACGCGGCGATGTTGCGGGCGACCGGCGCCGGCTGGGTCAGCGAGCTGCGCGGCGCATGACGGCGGGCGCTAACCGCCGCGGATGAGACCGGGCGGCCCGGGGTCAGGACGGAGTCGCGACGACGCGGTTCCGGCCGGCCCGCTTGGCTACGTAGAGCGCCTGGTCGGCGCGGCTGAGCATCGCTGACAGCGATGGGTCCTCGGCGCTGCGCTGGGTGACGCCGAAGCTGGCGGTGATGCCGAAGCTGCCGGCCGTTCCGTCGAAACCCAATGCCGCGATCCGCGACCGGATCTGCTCGGCGCAGCGTACGGCCCCGTCGCGCCCGGTGTTCAGCAGCAACAGCGCGAACTCCTCGCCGCCCATTCGACCGATCAGGTCGATGTCCTTGCGCAGGCAATCGGTCGCCGTCCGGGCCACCTGGGTCAGCACGGTATCTCCGACGCCGTGGCCATGGACATCGTTGACGTTCTTGAACAGGTCGATGTCCATCATGACGACCGCCAGGTCGTGGTCCGACAGCAGCGAGCGCTGAAAATCGGTCTCGGCCTGGGCCAGGAACGCGGCGCGGGCCGAGACCCGGGTCAGCGCATCGGTGTTCATCTGGATCCGCAGCAGGTCCTCGAGTTCCATCCGGCGTCGGATCTCTTCCTCGAGGCGCGCCTCGCGACGCTTCAGCTCGGTGATGTCGATCGCGAAGCCGGCAACGGCGCCGCTGCGGGTACGGAACTTCGAGATCCGGAACCAGCCGGCTCCCGGATACTCGCGATCGACGCCGACGCCATCGGCATCGCGCTGGGCCTGGACCCGACTCTTGACGTAGGCCTCGACGTCGCTTGCCGGCATCGTCTCGCAGGCCGTGGCCCGGACCAGGTCGGCGTAATAGAGCTCGTCGCGGTCGGCCTTCTCACGCAGCTTCTCGAACGCCAGCGCATGGACCCGTTCGTAGGGCCCGTTCCAGGCGATCAACCGGTCTTCGTCGTCGTAAACGGCGAATGGCGTCGGGGCCACCTCGATGCTCTCGATCAGCAACGCATGTTCGCGCTTGATGCGCTCGAAGTCGGAATCCCGGGCCAAGGTTGCCTTCCGGTCTGCTCTGGTCTAGTGTCCGTTGGCACGCCCCAGCCGGAGCAACGGATCGGCAGATGGTAGCCGCGGGCCGATGGGCGGCGAACCTCGCCGGGACTGCCGCGACCGCGCAACAATGACTGTCAGTCGACAACGGCCAGGCCGGAAATGGCCGGCATTGCCGGCAGTTCGCGGATCCGATCGCCGGCCGCGACGAACAGGCGGTCGCCGGGCCGTTGCCGGACGGGATGACCGCCGGTGAACTCGCCGAATGCCGGCAGCACACCCTCGCGGGGGCCGAAAATGAAGCACGGTAACCGCAGCGCATCGGCGCGGCCGCGCAGTCGCACCACCGGGTGCCAGTGTCCGGCCAGCCGGTAGCCGTCCTCGGTCGTGGGACGCGGGCTGCGAGTGACCGGGTCGTGATCGAGGACCAGTCCCGCGGCATCGGGAAGCGTGATCGGACCGTCGACGCAGTCGATATCCAGGGCCGGTGGCAGCCGCGGCGCGCGGCGGTCGTGATTGCCGCCGATCACGATGATCTCGACCTCGGCGTGCCGGCGCCGCCAGCTTTCGAGTCGTTGCAACAGAACCGCATCGAGCGCACGCGGGCCGTGCAGCCAGTCTCCGAGCACGACGAGACGGCGGGCGGCAGCAGCCTCGATCACCGTCGTCAGCCGCGCCAGCGTGGCCGCATCGACATCGCCCGGCACCGGCACGCCCCAGGTCGTGAAGCTGCGCGCCTTGCCGAGATGGACGTCGGCGACGAGCAGCGTCTGCAGCTCCGGCAGCCAGGCGGCGCGGGCCGCCAGCGGCAGTAGCCGCATGCCAGCGACCACGATCTCGGGCGTCGGCAGCCCGTCGCTCAAGCTGTCTCTCGTTTCATGAGGCGGCGATTCTAGACATCTCTTTCGCACCGGATCGCGGCGCGCTGCGCCGTAGAATGTCGGTCCGGTCACGGCCCCCGAAGCCGCCGACCGGAGAGCGTTCTCAGGGCGGGGTGGAAGTCCCCACCGGCGGTATCCCCGATTCGTCGGGGGAGCCCGCGAGCGCCCGGTGACGATCCGACGACGTGACCCGTCGTCGGGCTGGAACCGGGGTCAGCAGACCTGGTGAGATGCCAGGGCCGACGGTCACAGTCCGGATGGAAGAGATCGCGATTGCCACGGCGGACGTGCGTGCGAACGCGCGCCGCCGAATCGTCGCGCGCCCTGATTCAGGTCAATCCACTGCTGCAGAGGATACCCATGAATCAGATCCCTTCTCTCGACGAGCATTTCATGGCCGCGGCGCTGGCCGAAGGTCGCAAGGCATTGCCCAGCTGCCTGCCGAACCCGCCGGTCGGATGCGTGCTGGTCCGCTCCGGCCTCATCGTCGCCTGCGGTTTCACCCAGCCGCCCTACCAGCCCCATGCCGAAGCGATGGCATTGGCCCGGCTCGGCGGCGACGGGCCCGGGATTACCGCCTACGTGACCCTCGAGCCCTGCGCCTTCCACGGACGAACGCCATCGTGCGCACTGGCGCTCGTCGCGCGCCGCGTCACACGGGTCGTGGTCGGCACGCTCGACCCCGATCCGCGGAACGATGGCGCCGGCATCGCGCTGCTGCGGCAGGCCGGCATCGAGGTCGAGGTCGGCGTGCTCGAGGAACGCGTCGTCGGCGAACTGGGACCGTACTTGTGGCGGGCTGGCGATCGACGGACCGTTCCGGCCATGGATCCGCCAGGCGGTCCCTGGACGACGGCCCTTGCCACGGGACCGGAACCCGATCAACGATCGTCGACCGGCTGAGACCCCGCCGTCAGCGCCCCGCCGCCCGCTCCAGATCGCGGACCATCCGTTCGATCCGGTCGGCGAGCTTCTCGGTGCTGACCTGCTCACGCATCCGCTCGATCAGCAGCGCGAAGGCGAAGGGCGTCGGCCGTTCGATCGCGACCCGCTCGAGCGGTCGCTGCTCGACCCGGTCGAGGGCGGCGCCGATCCGATCGAGTTCCAGTTCCTGCGCAAGCACCTCGCGGTCGGCCTGCGACAGGAGCCCGTTGCCGGGATCGTGCTTGCGGAACACCTCGTAGAACAGGCCGGCGGAGGCCTGCAGCTGGCGACTGCTGCGCGGCGCTCCCGGCCCGCCCTGGAACACCAGGCCGGAGACGCGGGCGATCTCGCGGAATCTCCGCCGGGCCAGTTCGCCGGCGTTGAGGCTGGCGATGACGTCGTCGACCAGCCCCGCCGATGACCAGAGGGCCGGATCGTCGAGGCGCGTCCAGTCGACCGGCTCTGCCGACAGCAGCTCGAATCCGTAGTCGTTGACCGCGACCGAGAATGTCGCCGGCGCGCCGCGGGCGAGTCGCCAGGCAACGACCGAGGCCAGTCCCGTATGGACCAGCCGACCCTCGAACGGATAGCAGAAGCAGTGATGGCCCTCGCGCGAGCGCAGGGTCTCGACCAGCAGCCGGCCGGCGGTCGGGATCCGCGACCAGCGGCGCTGGAGATCGAGCAGCGGACGGACCGCGGCCATCGCCGCGCCGTCGTAGCGACCCGTGTCGGCATCGGCCAACCGTGCGAGCACGGCAGCGGCCAGCTCGGACGACAGCGGCATCCGCCCACCGGCCCAACGCGGGACGGCGCCTTGCTTGCGCGTGGCGCGCTTGACGTAGGCGGTCAGTTCGTGGACCCGGACCAGTTCGAGGACGCGGCCGGCGAACAGGAACGTGTCGCCGGGACGGAGCCGGCCGATGAAACCTTCCTCGACGGTGCCGAGGTTGCCGCCGCGCTGGAACGCGACCCGGATCGCCGCGTCGGCGACGATGGTCCCGATCGACTGGCGATGACGGCGGGCGATCCCGCGGTCGGGGACGCAATAGCGACCGTCGTCGCCACGGACGACGCGCCGATAGTCGCGATAGGCCGTCAGCGCCGGCCCGCCGCGGGTTACGAAATCGAGCGCCCAGTCGAACTCCGCGTCGCTCAGGTCACGATATGACGCCGTCGTCCGTACCTCGTCGCGCAGCGCGTCGGCTTCGAACCCACCACCGAGGGCGACGGTGACGAGGTGCTGGACCAGCACATCGAGCGGTCGATCGGGTGGGCGGCGGGGCTCGATCCGCCCGCTGGCGGCGGCATCGGCGCAGGCCGCGCCCTCGATGATCTCGAGCGCCATCGTCGGAACCAGCGTGATCCGCGACGGGCGTCCCGGCGAATGACCGGAACGTCCGGCTCGCTGCAACAGCCGCGCGACACCCTTGGCCGAGCCGATCTGCAGAACCCGCTCGACCGGCGCGAAGTCGACCCCGAGGTCGAGGCTCGAGGTGCAGACCACGGCCTTCAATCGTCCGTCCTTCAGCGCCTGTTCGACCCACCCGCGAACCTCGCGATCGAGCGAGCCGTGATGGACCGCCACCTGCCCAGCCCAGTCGGGCCGCGCATCGAGCAGTGCCTGGTACCACAGTTCCGATTGCGAGCGGGTGTTGGTGAAGACGAGCGCACTGGCGGCGGCGTCGAGTTCGGCGATGACCGGGGCGAGCATTGCCATCCCGAGGTGACCACCCCACGGGAAGCGCCCGACCTCGGCGGGCAGCAGCGTGTCGACCACGAGTGTCTTCGGTACGCGGCCGTGAACGATCCGGCCGGCACCTCGGGGCCCGACCAGCACGGCCAGTGCCTCGTCGAGATTGCCCAGCGTCGCCGACAGTCCCCAACAGCTCAGATCCGGGTTGAACCGGCGCAGCCGCGCCAGCGCGAGCTGGACCTGGACGCCACGCTTGTTGCCGAGCAATTCGTGCCACTCGTCGACGACGACGACTTCGACGTGGCGCAGGCGCTCGGTGGCATCGGCGCGCGACAGCATCAGCGACAGGCTCTCCGGCGTCGTGACCAGGGCGAACGGCAGCCGCCGCTCCTGTCGGGCGCGCTCGGCAGCGACCGTGTCGCCCGTGCGCAGCGCCACGGCGGGTCCGATCCCGCGGCCCCGGAGGGCAGCGGCGACGGCTTCGTCGGCCAGCGGCTCGGCCAGCGCCTTCAACGTGTCGGTGGCCAACGCCCGCATCGGGGTCAGCCAGAGGACCCGAAGGCCATCCGCAGACGGGGCTGACGGAGGCCTCGGGGACCGTGTCGAGGTCGCTGGCGGCACGGACGCCCTCGCCCCCTCCCGCACTGCTCCGGGGCCGCCAGGCCGAACGCGGATGAACCGATTCAGCGCCCCGAGCCATGCGGCGTGCGTCTTGCCAGCGCCGGTGGTCGCATGCAACAGCCCCGATTCGCCGTCCGCGATCGCCCGCCAGAGCTCGCGCTGGAACGCGAACGGCCGCCAGCCGCGGCCAGCGAACCAGGTGGCGAGCGGTGGCGCGAGTTCGCGGGCTGGCGCCGGCGCGGAGGCCGGCGCCGACCGACGTGTCGCGGGCCGCGCGGTCGCTTCCTTCACCACCCCAGGCCGACGTGCAGCGGCAGGTAGACCGCCATCCCCACGATGATCGTGCCGAGCACACCACGTCGCCAGCCGTACCACGCTGCCGCGGCCAGCGCGGCGATCGGACGGGCATCCATCCAGGTCGTGATCAGTTGGCCCTGCGTCGTCACGATCTCCGGGACGATGACCGCGGCAACGGCGGCCACGGGCGCGTAGCGCAATCCCCGATCGGCCCAGGGCGGCAGTGTGCCGTCGCGATTCGACAGGAAGAAGAAGGCGCGGGTCAGCACGGTCACGGCCGTCAGGCCGAGCACCGTCGCCACCGTCCAGAGGTCGTGGCCGCTCATCGCCGAACGGACCGCGACTCGGACACCAGACAGGCGAGCACCGCTACGCCGATCGCCACCAGGATGTTGAGCTTCAGCGGCAGCGCATAGGCGACGATGGCGACCACGCCGGCAACGGTCGCCGACAGCAATTGCAGCCGCGATGTGATCAGCGAGCCGGTGATCGCGAGCAGCGCCAGGATGGCCGCGAAACCCAGCCCCCACGAGCGCGGCACGCTGCTGCCGAGCCCGACGCCGACCAGCCCGGTCAGCGACCAGACCGCCCAGCCGCAGACGCCGCTGCCGACCCAGTAGGCGTCCTGCGCCAGGATCGCGTCGCGCTCGGTGGCGGGGGTCGGAAAGCGCCGCGTGAAGAACACGTAGTTGATGTCGGCGAACAGATAGCCGCTCATCAGTCGCCGCAGCCGCGACTGATGGCGGACGTACGGTCGCAGGTGGGCACTGAAAACGATGAACCGCAGGTTGACGCAGAAGCCGGTCGCCAGGACCACCCACATCGGCGCGCCACCGGACAGCAACGGCAGTGCCGCCAGCTGCGAGCTGCCGGCGAAGACCAGCACGGCCATCAACAGCACCGCGACCAGGTTCATCCCGGACTCGACCATCGCGACGCCCGTCATCACGCCCCAGGCGCCGATGCCCGGCGCCACGGTCAGCATGTCGCGCAATCCGATCGCGAACTCGGGATGGGCGGCGAGCCGGGACAGCTTCGCCAGACGCGATTGCAGGAGCGACGGGGGGAGCGACAAGGACGCTACGGGGGATTCGCCTCGCCGTCAGCTAGCCGGCATTGCGCATCGCCGTGGCCAGGGCCACCTGATCGCGCTTCGCCAGTTCGTCGGCGGCATTCTGGCGGTCCCGAGGTTCCTTGTTCTGGCTGAGCTTGACCTTGCCGACGAGGCGCTCGACGCGAACCTCGATTCCGACGATCGACTTCAGCATCGTGTCGATGAATCCCGGCGCCGCATCGCCCATCCGCCACGGCTTGGGCTCGCTCGCTTCGTGCGCCCGGGTCAGCCGCGCGACGAGCCCGCGGACGAACTTCTCGTCGTCGCGGACCGTGGCCACGCCGTGCGCATGAACGACCTCGTAGTTCCAGGTCGGCACCTGGCGGTGCTGCTCGTGCTTGCTCGGATACCAGTTGGGCGAGATGTAGCCGTCCGCGCCGCGGAAGACGACGAGCACAGGAGCCTCTGGCGACAGTTCGCTCCAGACCGGGTTGGCCCGCGCCACGTGGCAGGTCAGGACGCCATGAGGCCCGTTGGTCGGATCGAACTCGAACGGGACGTGATTGGCGTCGAGCAGGCCGGCGTGATGGGTCACGAGAATCCCGAGCGGGTTCTCGCGGACGATCCGTTCGAGTTCGGCGGGTCGGGGCTCGGCGAAATGGTCGGGTAGGTACATGAAGACTGGTCGCGCGGTCGTTTCCAGCTATCGTACCAATCGCCGTCTCGCAGCCGAAGGCAGCGGCACGCCGGACGGCTCGACGGCCATCGACATACTGGACGGCTCGACGACCATCGGGGCGCCAGACAGCGCGCCAGCCATCGCCACACCGGGCGGCGCGACGACCATCGGGCTCTCGAT
>JBEVJQ010000389.1:0-11308 GCA_040510055.1 Burkholderiaceae bacterium
CAACCAATGACGATGACGAGGACGATCCGCGCGCCTTCGGCAACGACGATCCGATCCAGGAGTTCTTCCGCCGCTTCGGGCAGGCGCCCTTCGGCGCGCCGGGCGCGCGCGGCTTCGGTCCGCGCGGCGAAGCCCCGCTGGTCCGCGGCCAGGGCTCCGGCTTCATCGTCAGCGCCGACGGGCTGATCCTCACCAATGCCCACGTCGTCAGCGGTGCGACCGACGTGCGCGTCAAGCTGAACGACCGACGCGAGTTCCCGGCCAAGGTGCTGGGCGCCGATACGCGGACCGACGTCGCCGTCCTGCGGATCGAAGCCAAAGACCTGCCGGTGGCGCGGCTCGCATCCGCCGACGACCTCGAGGTCGGCCAGTGGGTACTGGCGATCGGCTCGCCATTCGGCTTCGAGAACACCGTGACCGCCGGGGTCGTCAGTGCCAAGGGCCGGACCCTGCCGTCGGATAGCCTGGTGCCGTTCATCCAGACCGACGTCGCCGTCAACCCCGGCAACTCCGGTGGCCCCCTGTTCAACAGCCGCGGCGAAGTGGTCGGCATCAACTCGCAGATCTTCTCGCAGACCGGCGGCTACCAGGGGCTGTCGTTCGCGATCCCGATCGCCGTGGCCACGCGGATCCAGCAGCAGATCGTCGCCAACGGCCACGCCAGCCACGCCAAGCTCGGCGTTGCCGTCCAGGAGGTCAACCAGACCTTCGCCGACGCCTTCAAGCTGTCGAAACCCGAAGGTGCGCTGGTCGCGAGCGTCGAGCCACGCAGCGCCGCGGCCAAGGCCGGCCTCAAGGCCGGTGACGTGATCCTGAAGGTCGACGGCCATCCGATCACGGCGTCGGGCGACCTGCCGGCGGCACTGGGCCGAAAGGTACCCGGTGACCGCGTTGCCCTAGACGTCTGGCGCGACGCTCGAAACGTCACGGTCGACGCGACGCTTGCCGATGCCGATGCCCGGGGCAAGCGAACGGCAACCGCCTCGGCCGACGCCGACAAGGGTCGGCTCGGCCTCGTGCTGCGGCGGCGGTCGGCCGACGACGACCGTAACGGTCCGGTCGGGCTCGTGGTCGAGCAGGTCAGCGGCCCGGCGGCTGCCGCCGGCGTTCAGCCCGGTGACGTCATCGTAGCCGTCAACGGTGCGCCGGCGACCACCGTCGATGTCGTCCGGGAGAAGGTGGCCAGTTCCGGTGGCTCGATCGCGCTGCTGATCGCGCGCAATGGCGACCGGATCTTCGTGCCGATCCGGATCGGTTGACGTCGGTTGGTCCGGTCGCTGGATCCTGGCGCGGAGCCGGACGGATCGGTTCGCGGCGGCCGGCCGTCCTGGCCCGCGAGCCGCTTGCCCTGCGACCACCAGACCAGCGCAACGAGCAGGAGCGCCGGCAGGTAGAACCAGTGCGGCGTCGGCCGATCGGTCCGTACCAGGAGGTCATTCACGTTCCAGCCCTGCTCGAAGCCGGATTTCGCGGCCACGCTGCCGAACCGGACCTGGCTGATCTGCAACTGGCCACCGAGCGCGGTGACGGTCAGCCCGACATCGGCCAGACGCTTGCGGCCGTCGCTATTCGGGGCACCGAGCCGTAGCGCCACGGTCTTGGTCTTGTCCTCGCCCTCGATCGTCGTACCGCCGATATTGGCCACGAGCCGGCCATTGTCCGGTGCGTCGCGCGCCAGTTCGAAGATCCGCGTGGCCGGCTCGTTGCGATACTCCGGCTTGACCTGGTCCATGAAGTAGTCGGGGCGAAACAGCAGCAGCACGGCCGCGGCCAACGCCAGCGTCTCCCACCAGCGGTTCTTCACGCGGAACCAGTTCATCGTGACCGCCGCGAACAACAGCGTCGCCAGCGTGCAGGCGAGAATGACCAGCACCAGTTCGAACGTGCCGTCGATCTCGAGCAGCAGCAACTGCGGATTGAAGATCCAGATGAACGGCAGGATCACCGTGCGCAACGCGTAGATCGCACCCTGGATTCCCGTCTGGATCGAGTCCTCGCCCGATATCGCCGCGGCCGCGAAGGTCGCGAGCCCCACGGGCGGCGTGATGTCGCCCATGATTCCGTAGTAGAAGACGAACAGGTGGACGCCGATCAGCGGGATGATCAGCCCGCTTTGCGCGCCGAGTTCCACCACCACTGGGGCCATCAACGTCGCCACCAGCACGTAGTTGGCCGTGGTCGGCACGCCCAGCCCCAGCACGAGGCAGACGAACGCGATGAAGAACAGCATCAGCATCACGTTGCCCTGGCTGACGAACTCGACGAACTCGGTCATCCGCAGGCCCAGGCCGGTCAGCGTGATGCCACCGACGATGATTCCGGCCGTGGCCGTGGCAACGCCGATGCCGATCATGTTGCGCGCCCCGTCGATCAGCCCCTGATGGAGATCGGCGAAGCCGGCAGCGAACACCCCGACCCTGGGAGTCGCCCGGAACAGCTCGATCAGCCAGTGCTGAGTCAGCATCAGGACCACCAGCGTGACGATCGCCCACCACGCGGCTAGCGCGGGCGACCTCTGCTCGACCATCAGGCACCACATCAGGGTACCGATCGTGATCAGATAGTGAAGACCGGCCCGCACCGTCGGCCAGGTCTCGAGCGGCTGCGGGTTGTCGACGTCGATGTCCTGGGGCAGGTCCGGGTTGCGCGCCGCCTCCCAGGTGCTGAACAGGTAGAGCGCGAGGACGATGACGGCAATCGCCCAGATGGCAGCGTCGCCGAGCACGGCCTTGACCGCGGCGAAGAGGTAGTAGAGCGCGGCGCAGACGGCGATCGTCCCCGAGATCCCGAGACCGAAGCGGATCAGGTGAACGCGCGCCGGGCGCGGCCGGCGATGGATCATCGGCCGCATCCCGAGTTTCAGTGCCTCGAGGTGGACGATATAGAACAGCCCGAGGTAGCTCAGGATCGCCGGCAGCGCCGCGTGCTTGACGATCTCCGAATAGGGAATGCCGACGTACTCGACCATCAGGAAGGCCGCTGCGCCCATCACCGGCGGCATGATCTGACCGTCGACCGAGCTCATTGTCTCGATCGCGCCGGCCTTGACGCCGCCGTAGCCGGCCTTCTTCATCAGCGGGATGGTGAAGATCCCGCCCGAGACGACGTTGCTGACCGATGAGCCCGAGATCATGCCGTTCAGCGCCGAGGACACCACGGCGACCTTGGCCGGTCCGCCGCGCAGGTGGCCGAGCGCGGCGAAGCTCACCTGCATCATGTAGTTGCCGCCGCCGGCGCGATCGAGCAGCGAGCCGAACAGTACGTAGACGAAGATGGCGCCGGTCGAGACGCCGAGCGCGATCCCGTAGACGCCCTCGGTGGTCAACCACATGTGCGACAGCACGCGGTTGAGGCTCGCACCCTTGTGCGACAACACTTCCGGCATGTAGGGGCCGAGCATCGAGTAGCCGATGAACAGCGCGGCCAGCACCGCCATCGGCCAGCCGACTGCACGGCGCGTCGCCTCGAGCAGCAGCGCGATGCCGACCACCGACACCACGAGGTCAGTCGCGGTCGGCTGCCCCGGCCGCGTCGCCAGCTCGCCGTAGAACAGCATCAGGTAGGCGCCGGCAAACGCGCCGATGATCGCGCAGACGATATCGGCTACCGGCGTACGGTCGCGCCGCGAGGTCTTGAAGGCTGGCCAGGCCAGGAATGCGAGGAACAACGCGAACGCGAGATGGATCGCGCGCGCCTCGGTGTCGTTGAAGATCCCCAGGCCGAAAAAGAACGGCAGCGGCGAGGCGTACCAGAGCTGGAACAGCGCCCACGCTACCGCGGTACCGGAGATGACCTTGCCGGTGATCCCGCTCGCCCGTCGGCCACCGGTGTCGACGTCGGCGACCAGTTGCTGGAGGGCCTCGGGGGCCTTCTCGATGTCGGTCGCCACGATGCTCCTCGCGTTAAAACGCCCGCCCGGTGATCGAAGGTCCGGACGGGCGGCGATGAAGGGCCGCTGGCTTACTTCACTTCACCCAGCCTTTCTCCTTGTAGTACTTGATCGCCCCTGGATGCAGCGGTGCCGAGTTGCCATCCGTCACCATGCTCTGGGTCTTGAGGTTGGCCAGCGCCGGGTGCAGCTTCTTGAACTCGTCGAAGTTGTCGAACACCGCCTTGACGACCTGGTAGACGGTCTCGGTCGGCGTCTTGCTCGACGCGACGACCGAGGCCAGGACGCCATAGGTCTCCGTGGCCTCAGGATTGTTCGGATAGAGACCGCCGGGGATCGTCGCCTTGGCGTAGTACGGCCGGTCCTTCAGCAGCTTGTCGACCGCTGGCCCGGTCAGCGAGACGAGCCGTGCCCCGCACGAGGTCGTCGGATCCTGGATGTTGGCACTCGGATGGCCGACACCGTAGAAGAAGCCGTCGATCTTGCCGTCGCAAAGGGCCGGCCCGTGCTCGTCGGCCTTCAACTCCGAGGCGAGCGAAAAGTCCGTGAGCTTCCATCCCATCATTGCCAGCAGTTCTTCGGCCGAGGCCCGCGTACCCGATCCGGGATTGCCGACGTTGAATCGCTTGGCCTTGAAGTCCTCGAACTTCTTGATACCGGCCTCCTTGCGCGCAACGACGGTGAACGGCTCGGGATGGACCGAGAACACGGCGCGCAGGTCCTTGAACGGCTGGTCCTTGAACTGACCCACGCCCTTCAGCGCGTTGTACTGGACGTCGCTCTGGGTGAAGCCGAAATCGAGTTCGCCGGCCTTGATGGTGTTGACGTTGAACACCGAGCCACCGGTCGATTCCACCGAGCAGCGAATCCCGTGCTTCGACCGCTCCTTGTTGACCAGCCGACAGATCGCGCCGCCGGCCGCATAGTAGACGCCGGTGACACCACCCGTGCCGATGGTCATGAACTTCTGCTGGGCCATCACCTGCGGGGCGGCGAGACCGGCGGTCGCCGCGGCTGCGGCGGCCGCAAGGGCGAACTTGATGTGCATCGTGAGACCTCCTCTCGATCCAGGACTGAACGAATGGGCACCAGGGCCGACGGGATCACTGCCGGGCACGTCTCGGGGCGCTTGAATCGCTGAAGCAGTCTGTCCTGAGTGATCAGGCCGGCAGGACATCCATGACGGCGTGGGCGAGCTTGTCCGTCAACTCTTCCAGTTGCGCAATGGTGCAGACAAAGGGCGGGGCTAGCAAGACGTGATCACCCTGATGTCCATCGACCGTGCCGCCCGACGGATAACACAACAGCCCCAGTTCCATGGCCCGCGACTTGACCCGCGCGTGGGTCCTGAGGGCCGGATCGAGCGTGGCTTTCGTCGACCGATCTGCCACCAGTTCGATGCCGAGGAACAGGCCGCGGCCGCGAATATCGCCGACATGAGGGTGTTCGCCGAGCCGTTGGCGCAGCAACGCATCGAGTCTGGCACCGTGCTCGCGCACCCGCAGCAGCAGTTCGTCGTCGCGGATCACCCGCTGGACGGCCAGCGCCGCGGCACAGGCGAGCGGATGACCGAGGTAGGTGTGGCCATGCTGGAAGAAACCAGTCCCGGCGCGGATTGCCTCGACCACGCGGCCGTGGACCAGCACGGCGCCGATCGGTTGGTAGCCGGCACCGAGCCCCTTGGCGACGATCTCGATATCCGGCCGCACGCCTTCCTGCTCGCTCGCGTGCAACGTGCCGGTCCGACCCATTCCACACATCACCTCGTCGAGGATCAGCAGGACGTCGTGGCGATCGCAGATCTCGCGGATTCGACGAAAGTAGCCAGGGGCGGCGGGGACCGCACCCATCGTGGCGCCGACCACGGGCTCGGCGATGAACGCGGCGACGTGATCGGGCCCCAACCGTTCGATCTCGCGCTCGAGCGCGTCGGCCGTCCGCAGTCCGTAGGCTTCGGCCGTCTCGTCGGCGCGTCGACCGCGATACTCGTAGCACTCATCGATGTGCGCGATGTCCTCGAGCAACAGCGACGCGAATTGCGCCCGGCGCCAACGATTGCCGCCGGCCGACAGCGCCCCGAGCGTGTTGCCGTGATAGCTCTGCCAGCGGGCGATGATCCGGTTCTTCTGCGGCCGGCCGCGTTCGAGTTGGTACTGGACCGCCAGCTTCAGTGCCGCCTCGACGCCTTCGGAGCCGCCACTGACGAAGTAGACCCGCTCGAGCCCCGCGGGGGCGTGGGCGATCAGGTCGTCGGCCAGCCGCTCGGCCGGTTCGCTGGTGAAGAACGAGGTGTGCGCGTATTCGAGCTTGCCCAGCTGCTCGCGGATCGCGGCGACCACGGCGCGATGGTTGTGGCCGAGGCAAGAGACGGCTGCGCCGCCCGAACCGTCGAGGTAACGCTTGCCGTCGCGATCGATCAGGTACGGTCCATCGCCGCCTGCTGCCATCGGATAGTCGGTCCGCAGGTGGCGGTGAAAGACGTGGGTCACTTCAATCGGCCTGGATGTTGGCCGTCCTGACGACTTTGCTCCACTTCTCCAGTTCCTCGGCCAGCATCCGGCCGAAGCTCTCGGCTGTCGTCGGCGCCGCTTCGGCTCCCGCTTCGTACAAGCGCCGCTTGACCTCGGGATCGGCCAATGCCCGGCCGATATCGGCCGAGAGCCGGCTGACGATCGGCGGCGGCGTCCCCGCAGGCGCGACGAACGCGGCCCACGAATAGGCGTCGTATTCGGGCAAGCCCTGCTCGGCGATCGTCGGAACGTCGGGGAACAGTTCCGATCGCTGCGAGTTGCCGACGCCCAGCGCTTTGACCTTGCCTGCCTTGACCTGCGGCAGCGCCGTCGGACCGTCGGCGAACATCAGCGGCACCTGGTTGGCCAGCACGTCGGTCATCGCCGGTGCACTGCCCTTGTACGGGACATGCAGCAGCTTGATGCCGGCCATCATGTTGAACAGCTCTCCGGCGAGGTGCGTGCCGCCGCCATTGCCGGCCGATGCGAACGCGAGCTTGTCCGGTTCCTTCTTCGCGAGCGCGATCAGCTCGGCAATGTTCTTCGCCGGCAACGACGGATGCGCGACCAGGACGATCGGAAACCGCGCGCCGAACGACAGCGGGACGAAGTCCTTGCGAATGTCGTACCCGATCCGGGGCTTGAGGCTCGGGATCACTGAGTGATGAATGCTGCAGACGAAGACGGTGTAGCCATCGGCCGGCGCCTTGGCCGCGATCTCGGCACCGAGGATGCCGCCGGCGCCGGCGCGGTTGTCGACGATCGTCTGCTGGCCCCAGAGTTCCGACAGCCGATGCGCGGTCGCGCGAGCGACCGTGTCGACCGGTCCGCCGGGCGGGAACGGAACGATGAAGCGCACCGGTTTCGCCGGCCAGTTCTGGGCGCCTGCTGGTCCGGCGAGGCCCAGGGCGGCGAGCAGCGACCCGGTACCAGCGGTCAGCAGGAAGTCGCGGCGGGTTGCCGGCGACTGCGATTCGTCATTGCTTCGTTGCGCGACTTCCATGGCATCTCCCCGGTGCGCTGCGCCGGCGGCGAGCGACGCAGGAATTGTCGCTCACTGCGCTGCGCCGCCCGGCGAGCGGTGCCCAAGAATTGTCGCTCAAACGTTCGTCGTTCGGAGCCGGCCCGGGCGGTCTCCTGAATGACCGAGTCCGCGACGATCGCCCCGGAAGCGCCCCGTCGGCGATCAGCGCGGCGAGAATGGAGCCGCGTACGGACGACCGTCGACGATGCCGCCGACCACAGTAGTCACCGGCGACAGATGGACGTTGCCGGTGCGCCGGTTGTTGCGGGTGTCGACGAATTCGACCGGTCCCTCGACTCGATCGAGGACCGTGATGTCGGCCGGGGCGCCAACGCCCAGGGTTCCCAGGCCCTTGATCCGGTCGATCACGGCCGCCGGTCGCACGGTCGCCATCGCCACCACTTCGTCGATCGCGAATCCCAGGCCGAGGAATTTGCTCATCACCCAGGTAAGGTACGGCATGCCTGGCGTGTTGCCCGAATGGACGTGGATGTCGGACGAAATCACGTCGGGCCCCGCGCCTTGCGCGATCGCCGGCTCGGCGACCGTGTCGTCGAAACTGCCGCCGCCATGGCCGACGTCGAACACCACGCCGCGCTGCTTGGCCGCCAGCGCTGCCGGCAGCAACTTGCCAGCCTGGACGATGTTGGTGAACTGCCCGCTCAGGTTCGGAGCACCCGAATAGCAATGGGTAAGGACATCGCCCGGCCTCAGCAGGTCGAGAATGCCGGTCATCAGCTCGACGCTCTCGACCCCGCCGATGTGCGTCATGACCCGCCCGCCTCCGGCCATCTCGCAGGCGCGAATCGCGCGCTTCAGCGGCTCGAGCCCATGGCGCGCGACGACATTCTCGGACATCCGTACCTTGATCCCGAGCGCGATGTCGCTGTTCTCGGCCAAGGTGCGGGCGGCGAGTTCGACGTTGGCGAAATCGATGTTGTAGAGCTCGGGAACCGGGAATCCGGCCAGGCCGTGGTTGGCGATGTGGACGAACGCGAACAATCGGGTCCGGCTCGACGCGACGATCAGACGTCGGAAGCCGGCGAAGTTGTTGGCACCGCCGTCGCCGGCCGAAACCGCCGTAGTCGTGCCCTGCCGCCGATGCAGTTCGTCCGGTGCAATCCCGATCGCCGAGCCGTACGGGTAGACGTGCGAATGGAGGTCGATGAGGCCCGGAACGACAAGCTTGCCGGGCACCGCCAACACCCGCTGCGCCCGCGCGGGATCGATCGATTCGGCAACTGTCTCGATCCGGCCGTGGCGGATGCCGATGTCGCGGACGCCGCGCAGCTTGTTCGCCGGATCGATGACCTCTGCGCCCTTGACGACGAGATCGAACTTGTCATCGGGCCCCATCGCCGCGCGAACCGCGCCCAGCGGGCCCGCCACGGCGCCGAGCCAGGTGATCGTCCCCGCCACCCGAAGCGCCTTGCGACGTGCCGGTCGCGCCAGCATTGCCGCAGAGGACGTCGGCTCGGACGCTCTCGGGTCGGACACTCTCGGGTCGGACGCCGTCGCGTCGGACGCCGTCATTTCCGACACTGTCGCTTCGGGCTTCATCATCGGACGCAGGTCAGCGTTGCTCGTCGATCGCATTTGTCTCCCCGCATTGCATTGCTGGCGGCACGCGCACCCGTCGTTCGAGCGACGAAGACCCGACGTTTGCCAGCGGACGGGGCGGCACCTCGTTCGAGCATCGGCGGCCCCGGGGCCGCGCAGCGCTCGGCTTGGAGCATGCCGGATGGCGAGCCGGGTGTCGATCCGCTGGGGGTAGACTATCGCGCAACGCAGCGCCTCGCCCGAACGCCATCGTGATTCCAGAAGGTCTGCCTGCCCTGGAAGCGTGGCTGGCCGCCGATCTCGTCCGACTCGATCTGCCCAGGAAACCCTGGGTGGTGCCGCATCGCCATGACGGCATCGACGTCCTGGACGTCGTCGTCGTCGGCGCCGGCATGGCCGGCCTGGCCGTGGCCGCGACACTCGAACTCGCCGGCGTCCCGACGACCCTATTCGACCAGTCGCCCGAAGGATACGAGGGACCGTGGGCGACGACCGCGAGAATGGAGACGCTGCGCTCGCCGAAGTCCCTGGCCGGTCCGGCCCTCGGACTGCCTGCATTGACCTTTCGCGCGTGGTTCGAGGCCCAGTACGGCGCCGCCGAATGGGAGGCGCTCGGGCTGATCCCGCGCCTCCAGTGGATGGACTACCTGCGCTGGTACCGACGCGTGCTCGCGCTCGACGTGCGTAACGGCCATCGCGTGCGACGGATCCTGCCGCAGGCCGACGGCCCGGTCATGCTCGAGATCGCCGGCCCCGGCAGCGTCTTCACCGTACGCGCGCGGCGCGTCGTCGTGGCCACGGGCCGCGACGGGCTCGGAGCGGCCTGGATGCCCGATGTCGCGCGATCGATTCCGCCAGAGCAGCGTGCGCACTCATCGGACCCGATGGACTACGGTCGCCTGCGCGGACTACGCGTCGCAGTCGTCGGCGGCGGAGCGTCGGCAATGGACGTGGCCGCCACGGCCCTCGAAGCCGGCGCTGCATCGGTCGATCTGCTGATCCGGCGACCCGATCTGCCGCGGATCAACAAGGGCAAGGGCGCCGGCAACCCCGGCTTCGTGCTCGGCTTCTATCACCTGCCCGATCACTGGAAGTGGCGGATCCGCCACTACATCGGGTGGAGCCAGACGCCCCCGCCTCATGGCAGCACCCTGCGCGTCTCGCGCCATCCGAATGCGCACTTCAACCTCGGTTGTACGATCGAGCGAATCACGGTGGCCGAGGCCGGCGAACTAGCGGGTGGCGGCCGGCGCCCGGTGCTGGAGGTCGAGACCACTACCGGGCGGTTCGACCTCGACTTCATATTGTTCTCGACCGGATTCCAGATCGACTGGGCGCGACGGCCCGAGTTCGCGACGTTCGCCGACCGGGTGCTCGCCTGGAGGGACCGCTTCACGCCGCCCGCGGACCAGCACGACCAGGAGATGCTCGATTCGCCATACCTCGGCCCCGGTTTCGAGTTCATCGAGAAAGAGCCGGGTGCATGCCCGGGCCTGGAGCGAATCCATTGCTTCTGCTATCCAGCGACGATGAGCCACGGCACCGTCTCCGGCGACATCCCCGCGATCAGCGAGGGCGCCGAGCGCCTGGCGCGCGCGATCATCAGCCGCCTCTATCATGAGGACGTCGAAGCCCAGTTTGCGGCAATCCGGGCCTACGCCGATCCCGAACTGATCGGCGACGAGTGGCGGCCGGCGCTGCCGCCCGACCTGCGGCGCGACGATGACAATGGGGACCGAGGCGATGCAGACTAGCGACGGCGCGGACCGGGTCGACCGGGCAACGGCGTCACGCCCCGACGACGGGGACCGCGACACGACCGACTGGATCGACGCGGCGGCCGGACTCGGCACCGGCAGCCCGCTGCGCGAGATCCGCCAGCGACGCGCCAAGGTCGTGGCCGCGACCCAGGCGAGCCTCGATGTGCTGCTCGACCCGGCGCTGCCGGACCTGTCGCTGCTCGAGCGCTGCGCGGTCGCAGTCCTGTCCTGCGTTCTGACTCCGGCACCGACCCTGGCCGTCCGTTATCGGTCGGCGCTGGCTCGAACCGGTGCCGATGCCGAGCTCGAGGCGGCCATCGCATCCGGCGACCCGACCCGCACCGACGAGCCCAGGCTGCGCGCGATCCTGACATTCACCCGGACGCTGATCGAACGGCCGGTCGACGGCGATCGAGCGGCCCTGCTCGCGCTGCCGCGCGCCGGCCTGACGACGCCGGCGGTGGTCGCGCTGGCGCAATGGATTGCCTTCCTCTCGTACCAGGCCCGCGTCGTGGCCGGGCTGAAAGCGATGGACTCGCCGGCTGCGGCAGCAGACTCCGCGATC
>JBEVJQ010000390.1:0-2907 GCA_040510055.1 Burkholderiaceae bacterium
GCGAAGCCGGACCTCCCGGCGAAGCCCGATCCGGCCAAGGCCGACAAGATCGCCCAGGAAGTCTGCGCTGCCTGTCACGGCCCCGATGGCAACAGCACGGCCCCCGCCAACCCGAAGATCGCCGGCCAGCATGCCGAGTACGTCTACAAGCAACTGGTGGACTTCAAGGTCAAGGAGGGCGCCAAGGTTGCGCTGCGGGGCAATGCCGTGATGTCGGCGATGGTCGCCAATCTCTCCGAGGCCGACATGCGCAACCTGGCGGCGTTCTACAGCACCAAGCCGTTGAAGCCGTCGTTCGCCAAGATGAAGGACCTGGTCGAGCGAGGCCAGGCGATCTACCGCGGCGGCATCGCGGAGAAGGGCGTCCCCGCCTGCGCCGGCTGCCACGGGCCGCGCGGCGAGGGGATCCCGGCCCAGTACCCTTCGCTCCACGGCCAGTACGCCGACTATACCGAGGCGGAACTGGTCGACTTTCGCTCCGGCGCGCGCGGGAACAACAGCGCCATGATGGCGATCGCCGCGCGGATGTCCGATGGCGAGATCAAGGCCGTCGCTGACTACGTCGCCGGCCTGCGCTGACCGCTGATCGCGGCGGGACGACCGTCGGGAGCCGTCAGAGCATCCGCTCGGTCGCGAAGATCTCGGTCAGCGACTGCCGTGGCCTGATCTGCACAGCCTGGCCGTCCGAGATCATCAGTTCCGGCACCAACGGTCGGGTGTTGTAGTTCGAAGCCATCTGGGCGGCGTAGGCACCGGCCGAGAGGACGGCGAGCAGGTCGCCGGCTTCCACCGCGAGCAGCCGCCCGCGAGCCAGCCAGTCGCCCGACTCGCAGACCGGCCCGACGATATCGTAGTGGGTCGGGACGGCCGTCGATCGCTGCACCGGCACGACCTCGTGCCATGCCTCGTAGAGGGTCGGGCGAAGCAGTTCGGTCATCGCCGCGTCGACGACGGCGAAGTTGTGCTCGCCGTTGCTCTTCAGGTATTCGATCCTCGTGAGCAGCACGCCGGCGTTGCCGACCAGCGCCCGGCCGAACTCGAACAGCACCGGAGGCGGGCCGCCGGGGCGCCAGCGATCGAGCCGATCGAAGATCGCATCCATCAGCGTGCGCGGCGACGGTGGGTTCTCGTCGACATAGCGGATGCCGAGACCGCCACCGAGGTCGAGATGGGACAGGGCGATGCCGTCATCGGCGAGCTGATCGACCAGCTCGAGCACCTTGTCGAGCGCCGCCAGGAAAGGGGCCACTTCGGTGATCTGCGAGCCGATATGGCAATCGATGCCCTGCACCGAGAGGTTCGGCAACTGCGCCGCGCGTCGATAGGCGGCGAGCGCGCGATCGTGGGCGATCCCGAACTTGTTGCGCTTCAACCCGGTCGAGATGTACGGATGGGTGGCCGCATCGACGTCGGGATTGACCCGGATCGACACCGGCGCGCGGCGGCCGAGATCGCCGGCGACGCGATCGATCCGCTCGAGTTCGGCCTCGGACTCGACGTTGAAGCAGCGCACGCCCGCCTGCAGCGCCCGACCGATCTCGACCGTCGACTTGCCAACGCCCGAGAACACGATCCGGTCGGCGGCCGCGCCCGTGAACAGCACGCGCTCGAGTTCGCCCCCCGAGACGATATCGAATCCGGCGCCCATCCGTCGGAACAGGTCGAGGACGGCGAGGCTGGAGTTGGCCTTGACGGCGTAGCAGAGCAGGGCATCGCGGCCGACCAGCGCCGCGACGAAAGCGGCGAACGTCTGCTCGATCGCGCGCCGCGAATAGACGTAGGCGGGTGTGCCGAACTCGCGGGCAATCGATTCGAGCAGCACGCCGTCGGCGACGAGGCGGCCGCCGTCGTCACGTTGGATCCAGGCCGGCAGGTGGCTGTCGTCGACAGCTGTCACGGCCGCGCCGGGGTGGCCGATGGATCGTTGCTCGGCGTCGGGACGTTTCTCGACGTTGCTTGCGGCAGCCGCCGGGAGTCGGCATTGTTGCGCGCTTCGGCCGCTGTCTCCCACGGGTGGCGCAGCGGCCCCTGCTGCCCGCACCCCGCCAGGCCGAGAGCCGTCGCTGACGCGATCGCCATCGCCACGAGGCGCGGGGCACTCGCGAGGCGCAAGGCAATCACGAGGCGCAAGGCAATCACGAGGCGCAAGACACTCACGAGGCGCAAGGCTATCAATGGCGGACCGGCAGTTGCCACGGCGGCGGACTAGAATGAAGGCCGTTCACGATTCCAACCCGTCGCGATGGCGGGTCCGACAAAGTATGCAGCATGACGATGCCCAGGCTTCGCGGCTGACTCGCGAACTCGACAGCCTGCAACAGTCGATCGAGACCGCTGCCGAAGGCACCGACGTCGACATCGACGTGAGGCGCAGCGGCAACGTGATCGAGGTCGAGTTCCCTGACCGCACGCGACTCGTGATCAACACGCAGGAGTTCGTGGGCGAGATATGGGTCGCAGCGCGTACCGAAGGGCTGCACTTCCGGCAGGCCGAGGACGGGCGCTGGCTCGACACGCGCAGCGGTCGCGAACTGCGCGCGGCCCTCTCGGAGATGCTCAGCGTCCAGGCCGGCGTCGACCTCGCAGTCGGCTGAACGGCCGGGCCTCTGGCGACCCCTCGGGTCCGACTCCGGCGGCCGTAAACCGCCCCGGAGGCCGTCAACGATCCCGGGCGGCATCGATGACTCCGGCCGCCCCGGACGACCCCGACGACCCTCGACGGACCCTGAGCGGCCCTCAACGACCTTGATCGGCCCTCGCGCGGGGCCGTGATCAACTCGCGCGGTGCGCGGTCAGAAGATCTGGTCGCGGACGTTGTCCTGCTTGACGACGCCCGTCCCCAGGCCGTCTTCGGTCACGCCGAGCGAGTTGATGCCCTGGCCGGGGCGAACCTCGGTGAGGTAGTAC
>JBEVJQ010000391.1:0-3003 GCA_040510055.1 Burkholderiaceae bacterium
CCATGCTTGTTCAGGTGCTAGGTTGCTCCGGGGCGATCGCCGCCGGCTGCAGGACGACGTCGTTCCTGCTGGACGACGACGTCCTGGTCGATGCCGGAACCGGCGTCGGCGACCTGCCGCTCGACGCCCTGGCCCGGATCGAGCACATCCTGATCACCCATTCACACCTCGACCACGTGTTGTCGATCGGCCTCCTGGCCGACAGCGTGATCCGCCAGCGCCAGCTCGAGGGCAGGCCGCCGATCTGGGTCCATGCGCTGCCCGAGACCCTGGCCGCGCTGCGCACCCATATCTTCAACGGCGTGATCTGGCCCGACTTCACCCGGTTGCCGAGCGCCGAGCATCCGACCCTGGCTCTGACGCCGATCGCGGTCGGCGAGACGATGCAGCTCGGCGGCAAGAAGATCGAGGTGCTGCCGGCCGCCCACACCGTGCCGGCGGTCGGCTTCGGGGTCGACGGCGGCACCGCCGGCTGGTGGGTCTTCACCGGCGACACCGGGCCCAACCCGGCGCTCTGGCAGCGCCTCGCGACGATGAAGGTGGCCCATCTCGTGATAGAGACCGCCTTCGGCGACGACGAGCGCCAGCTGGCCCGGATCAGCCGCCACCTGTGCCCGTCGGCGCTCGGCCACGAGCTGAAGAACCTGGCCGGCAGCGTCGACGTCCACATCACCCACATCAAGCCGGGCGAGGAGCAGGCGGTAATGGCCGAGATCGGCCGGCTCGGCTCGCCGCACCGCATTTCGGCCCTGGCCGCGGGCGACACGATGCGCCTGACGGACGAGCCGGCGCGCGCCTACGGCTGACTCACGCTCGGTTCCGGCCGTGCCGAGCCGTGACCAGATGTGTCAGAACGAGGCGGATCGGGGCACATGCGGCCGGCGGGTGGTGACCGTTTGTGTCAGCTGAAGCGGTGCAGTTCACGAAAACCCGGAAATCCGAGGTGGCACGGGCCCTGCAATGAACGGAGGGTCTTTCACCCTCATCTTCTTTTCCGGGAGTTCTCACCATGAAGCGTTCGATCCAAAAGGGTTTCACCCTCATCGAGTTGATGATCGTCGTGGCGATCATCGGCATCCTGGCGGCGGTCGCGCTGCCTGCCTATCAGGACTACACGGTCCGTGCGAAGGTCTCTGAAGCGGTGATCGCCGGTTCGTCGGCCAAGTCGCTGATGAGCGAAGCGTTCCAGACCGACAGCGTCACCGGCCTCGACGCCGCCGCGGCCGCCTTCAACGCGATCGCCCAGGCCGAGAAGCAGTCGAAGTACGTTCAAGACGTCGTCATCGCCGGCGCCACCCCGTGGACGATCACGGTCAGCGTTCGCGCCAACAACAACAACGGTATCCCGACCACGCTGCACGGCAACAACTTCACGCTGTCGCCCAACGTCGCTGGCGGGACCCCGGTTGCCGGTTCGGTCGGCGCGATCGACTGGGCCTGCGCCTCGACGACCAACGTCACGGCGACCCAGCGCGGCCTGACCAACGTCGTGATTCCGGCCACCCCGATCCCGTCCAAGTACGCGCCGTCGGAGTGCCGCTGATCCGCGAGCTCCGCTCGCTCTAGCGAAAAACGCCCGCTCAAGCGGGCGTTTTTCCAGGAGCCGGCCATCTTCGCAAGACGAAGCGCTCAGCCCAGGATCCATCGATCATGTCACGCGCCCCGCTCCGGTCTTCAGGCGGCTTCACCCTGATCGAGCTGATGATCGTCGTAGCGATCATCGGCCTGCTCGCCGCGATCGCCCTGCCGGCCGACCAGGACTACACCGTCCGCGCCAAGGTCTCGGAGGCCGTGCTGGCCGGGTCGGCCGCGAAGAGCCTGCTGAGCGAGGCCTTCCAGAGCGACAGCGTCACCGGGCTCGATTCCGCGGCGGTCGCCTTCAATGCCCTGCCCCAGGCCGAGCGACAGTCGAAGTACGTCGAGGACGTCGAAGTGGTCGCAGGAACTCCCTGGACGATCACGGTCAGTGTGAGGGCCAACAACAACAACGGCATTCCCGCCGCGCTGCACGACACCCAGTTCACCTTGTCGCCCAACGTCCGCAACGCGGTACCGACCGCCAACGCGATCGGCGCGATCGACTGGGCGTGCGTTTCGACCACCCATGCCACGGCCGACGCGCGCAGCCTGCCCAACTTCGCCGTGCCTGCCAACCCGATTCCGGCCAAGTACGTTCCCTCCGAGTGCCGCTGACCGGTGTCTGCGCCCGCCCGGGCGCAGCATCGTTCGAAAGCGGCTCGACGCTACACTGCACGTCGAATGCCAAGACAGTTCGAACTGCGCCCACGCGCCATCGCGGCCGGCATCCACCTCCTCATCTCCGCTGCCGTTGCCGGCCTCGCCGCCATCCTGGTGTTCTATCTCTGGTACCCGGGCCAGTACCGCTTGCTGGCGGGCGGAAGAGACCTGTTCCTTCTCGTCATCACGGTCGATGTCGTCATCGGACCGGTGCTGACGTTCGCGGTCTTCAATCGGGCCAAGGGCCTCCGCCACCTCCAGCGAGACCTGGCCGTCATCGGTCTGCTCCAGCTCGCGGCGCTCGCCTATGGCTTGCATACGGTCTATGTCGCGCGCCCGGTCGCCATGGTGTTCGAGGTCGACCGCTTCCGGCTGGTCCCCGCCAACGGCGTTCTGGTCGCGGAGCTGCCGAAGGCGTTGCCCGAATACCGCGAGCTGCCGCTGACGGGCCCGCTTCTGCTCGGAGCGCGCCGGCCGGAAACCGCCGACGAGCGCAACGATGCGCTGTTCCAGGGTGTCGCGGGCGTGGATGTCGGGCAGCGGCCGACCTTCTGGCAACCCTATGCCCAGGCGCAGGGGCGCGCCCTCGAAAAGTCGCGCCCCGTTTCCCAGTTGCTGTCGCAGTATCCCGAGCAGGCGGCGGCGACGAGACAGCAATTGCGCGAGCTCGATGCGGACGAAGCGACCGCCCGATTCCTGCCGGTGATGGCCCGGGCTTCCTGGGTCGCCGTGCTCGACAAGTCCGGCGTCGTGCTGGGCTATCTG
>JBEVJQ010000392.1:0-17503 GCA_040510055.1 Burkholderiaceae bacterium
ACCGTTCAGCCTGATCGGCGACGACGGCAGCTATGAGGCCGACTCGCTGATCATCGCCACCGGCGCCTCGGCCCGGTACCTGGGACTGCCAAGCGAAGAAGCGTTCCGCGGCAAGGGCGTCTCGGCCTGCGCCACCTGCGATGGCTTTTTCTTCCGCAACCAGGACGTCGCCGTGGTCGGCGGCGGCAACACGGCCGTTGAGGAGGCGCTGTACCTGTCGAACATCGCCCGCAAGGTCACACTGGTCCATCGGCGCGACAAGCTGCGGGCCGAGGCGATCCTGCAGGACAAGCTGATGGAGCGGGTGGCCGAAGGCAAGGCCGATGTCCGCTGGTTCCAGGAACTCGACGAAGTCCTTGGCAACGACGGCGGGGTCGTCGGCGCCCGGCTCCGGGATTCGCGGACCGGCGCCACCTCGACACTCGAGGTCGGCGGCGTATTCATCGCGATCGGGCATACTCCGAACACCGAGCTGTTCGAGGGCCAGCTGAAGATGGTCAACGGCTACATCGTCACCCGGGGCGGCTCCAACGGCCAGGCGACCGAGACCAGCGTCGCGGGCGTGTTCGCCGCCGGCGATGTCCAGGACCACGTCTATCGCCAGGCGGTCACCAGTGCCGGCAGCGGTTGCATGGCAGCGCTCGACGCTCAACGCTTCCTCGAGAACGCCGTGCCCGCGGCGGCAGTAGCCGAAACGGCCGCCTGACCGGCCCGGCAAGGACGGCAGCGGCCGCTTCGGCGAACCTCGTCGGCCGGCTCGTCGACGCCGCGATGGGTGCTCGCTCCCGACCACGTCGCGCCGCCGGCAACGGCGCGGCGGGCGCCATCGACGGCGCCACGGGCGCCCCCGACCGAGCCACGGGCGCCCCCGACCGAGCCACGGGCGCCCCCGACCGAGCCACGAGCTCCCCCGACAGGGCCGAAGGCGCCCCCGACGGCGCCGGGCGGTCATCGCTGGGCCTGGCCGATCTCGGAGCGCTGCGCGAAAGCTTGCGGGCACGCGAGGCGCGCCGCCAGGAACAGGCCCGGCGCGAGGCCGCCCAGCGCGAAGCCGAGCAACGCGAAGGTCGGCTGTTCCGCGACGCCGTGGCCGACGTGGCACCGCTCGCCCGGCGCAACCGCCTGGTGCGCCCAGGGCCGGCTGTCGAACCGGTGGCCCGTCAGACCGAGCGCGACGAGCGTGCAGCGCTGGCCGAGTCGCTGTCGGACGAGATCGACATCGAGCGCCTGCTCGAGCACGACGAGCGGTTGTCGTTTCGCCGTTGTGGCATCGGCGAAGATGCGCTTCTCAAGTTGCGCCGCGGTCACTGGGTCGCGCAGGCGCGGCTCGATCTGCACGGGCTGCGCAGCGACGAGGCCCGCGCGGCCGTGGCCCGCTTCCTGCCGCAGGCGGTCCGCGACGGCCTGCGTTGCGTGCGGATCATCCACGGCAAGGGGTTAGGGTCGATCGATCGGACGCCGGTGCTGAAGGACAAGGTGCTGCGCTGGCTGGTCCAGCGTGACGAGGTCATCGCCTTCTGCCAGGCACCGCCGTTCGCTGGCGGCAGCGGCGCGCTGCTCGTCCTGTTGCGGGCGCCAGGCTCCAACGCGCGCCGGACCGGCAAGCCATGACCGAGCCGTCATGGGTCGCGGCACTGGGCAGTGGCTGGTCGGCACACCTGCCCGTGCTGGCCCTGGCCGCCGCGCTGGCCTGGGGCGCCGGGCTGCGGCTTTACTTCGTCGTCTTTCTGTTCGGGATCGCCGCTCGACTCGGCTACTGGGATCTGCCGACGCACCTCGAATTGCTGACCCATCCGCTGGTGCTCGCGACCTCGGGCTTCATGACGATCGTCGAGCTGTTCGCCGACAAGCTGCCCTTCCTCGACACGATCTGGGACGCAGTCCATACCTTCATCCGGATTCCCGCCGGGGCAGCGCTGGCCGCCGCCGTGTTCGGCGATTCCGGTCCGGCGATCGCCACCGCAGCGGCAATACTCGGCGGCGGCCTGACCGCGACCACGCACTTCTCGAAGGCAGGAACGCGCGCCGCGGCCAACACCTCGCCCGAGCCGTTCAGCAACGCCATTCTCTCGGCCGGCGAGGACATCGCGGTCTTCGTCGGCAGCGTGCTGGCCGTCAACAGTCCGCTGGTGTTCCTGGTGTTGCTGGCGGCGTTCCTGATTGCTGCGCTGGTGCTGCTGCGCTGGATCATTCGTGGGGCACGGCGGGTGTTCGGGGGGCGCGACGGGGGTGACGAGGGCGATGAGCCACCGTTGCGACCGCCATCGCCGATCTGAGAATCCGACCGCGGCCGGGTCTCGGTACTTCCCCAGTAGCTCGGCAGGCCCACACTTCCCGCCACAATACGGTCGCAGTTATCCAACTCATCAACCCTCGCCCGAGGCTCCCATGCTGATCAAGACGGCCTTGACCAAAAGGCTCGGGATCGCTCATCCGGTGCTTCTTGCACCAATGGATCTTGTCGCTGACGCAACGTTGACCGCGGCAGTAAGTGACGCGGGAGGGTTGGGTATCCTGGGCGGCGGTTATGGTGACGCAAAGTGGTTGACTCGCGAGCTTGATCTGCTCGCTGGTCGTGGCACGCGGTTCGGGGTCGGATTCATCACCTGGAGCATGGCGAAGCAGCCGAATCTGCTGGAACTCGCACTGGAACGAAAACCGGTTGCAGCCATGCTTTCCTTCGGTGACCCGACACCATTCATCGAGCGAATCAAACGCGCGAATGCAATCGCCATTTGCCAAGTCCAATCTCTGGCACTGGCCAAGGAGGCGATGGCCGCGGGCACTGACATCATCGTAGCCCAGGGCAGCGAGGGAGGTGGCCATGGGGCGGCTCGCGGCCTGTCTGCGCTGCTTCCCGAGATTGTCGACGCCGTGGGTGACAAGGCACTCGTAGTCGCCGCAGGCGGCATCGCCGATGGCAGAGGCCTGGCCGCGGCGCTGATGCTAGGCGCGTCGGGTGTTCTCATGGGCACCAGGTTCTATGCCAGTACGGAAGCTGCTGGCTTTGACGCCGCAAAAGAACGGATTCGCCGGACCGATGGTGACGCCACCCTCCGAAGCATCGTGTTCGATCTCTCTAGAAGGAACGTGTGGCCTGCACCGTTCACTGGAAGATGTTTGCGCAATCAGCACCTGGACAATTGGTTCGGACGCGAGCTGGACCTTCTCCGAAACCTGGAGCCTGAGTCGACGAAATACGCCGCGGCTCGGGTGGAAGGAAACTTCGATATCGCTGCAGTGATTGCCGGTGAGTCGGCCGGGTTGGTCCGGGAGATCCTGCCGGCGCGCGATATTGTCGAGAGGATGGTGCGCGATGCTGCCACTCTCATGAAATATGGCGCCCGAGATGTCGAAGTGGTGGAGACCTGACCTCGGTGAGTGACCACGGGAACGCACCCACGGCAACTACCCGGAACTGGCCCGCGGATGGCGCCACACCAGCCGCCGAGGGCAGGTGCCTTGTGTGCTCATCGAAACCGCACCGTCAGCCGGGCGTCTCGGTGCGCTGAAGCCCCATCTTCGGCAGCGGCTGCGCATCCCTTCCCTGATGCCAGCTTCGCATCGCATCGACGGCGACCGAAGCCCGGAGGTACCGGTGCCAGACGAAGGTCAGGCCGAACAGCAGCATTCCCAGCCACCACAGCAGCAGGAACGCCGAGCCGCCGAGCAGCAGCGACGCCGCCTCGCTGAAGTCGACGCCGTCGCCGAGCAGCCGACTGAGAACGGCAGCGGCCAGGATCATCGCGCCGACCATGACCGGAAACCGGCCGGCGAGCTTCGGCAGGACCGGTACTCTGCGACCCCAACTCGGCACGCCGTAGATCCAGCCGCTGATCGCGAGCAACGCCGCCAAGACCAGCAACAGGATGGCTGTCGGTCCCCATTGATCGTCGGAGGAGCCGAGAACCGCCTTCAGCTGTCGCGCCACCTCGGGCGCAGCGACCAGAACGCAGACTACGCCCAGCAGGCCGGCGACCATGACGACGAGCAACCAGCGGACTCCCGCCGCACCGGGGCGGCCCCGCGACAGGACCTTGGCGAGCCGCGGGACGCGCGCCGCGACGGTCATGCAGATCAGCAGGCCACCGAGACCGGCCATGCACTGAAAGGCGGCCCAGCGCGTCGTCCATTCGCCGGCGAGCACCCACTTGTAGAGCACGAAAGCAGCGGCGAAATGGAGCCCCGCCACGAGCAGGTACGGAATCGACAGACTCAGCCAGTTGAACAGTGCGTTGCTCCGCGGCCAGCCGCGGCGGTAGGCGTCGACGTCGGACAATGGCGGCGGCGCCGGTCGTAACGCCTGCGATCGGGACGCTTCGGGGCGACCCGAAGGACGGCTCGGCGCGTCCCCTGGCACGTCCCCTGGCGCCGCCGTCATCGGCGATCGGGTCCCATCGCCCGCAGCGTCGTCACCCCCGTCGGAGACGACGTCGCGGATGAAGTGCTCGAACACCTCCGGATCCTTCCAGTAGTCGGTGTGCGCCTTGCCGGGCATCAGGTAGCGGCTGAACCCGATGTCATGCTTGCGGGTGTCGAACTCGAACGCCCTGCAGTGCCGATCCTCGAGCAAGCGCGCCGCCGATTTCACCTTCGCCCCGACGGGATCGCCGAAGTCGTAGTAGTTGCGCCAGGGGATCGGACCCGGCAGCACCAGTCGTGGTGCCTCGGCCGGACCGAATCGCACGCGGCCGTCGTCGCCGACCTCACTGTCGAGACGATGACCTTCCCACAGTCTCGGCCAGAGCAGGATGTGCTTGTCGATCGGCGAGCCGATGGTCATGAAACCGCGGACGCAGCGGACCCAGTCGCAGGCGACCGGCGTCGCCGTCCGATCGTCGGGATCGCGGACCAGGGTGCCGGAGAATGCCTGCAGCAGCGCCAGCAGCGCGACTACCGAGCCCTCGCTGTGCGCGACGAGGTAGATCTGCGGATCGCGTCCCTCGTGGCGCTGCCGATAGCCGTTGACGATCCGGGACACGGTATGGTGGAACCGATGGAGGATCCGCTCGCGGTAGCTCTGGAACTCGGCAACCAGTTGGACATCGCCGACCGAGTCCCGCAACAGGCGCCCCAGGCTGAACCGGGCGAGTCCCACCTGCTCGACGACCAGCATCAGCTTCTCGAGCGCGCCGATGGTCTCGACCACCTCCTCGACGATCGCGGCCCCGGCCTGGAAATCGCGTGCCGTGAGCAACTGGTCCTTGCCCCTCAATCGGTCGCGATAGACCATCCGTGCCCGGCTGACGATCGAGTTCCCCCATTCCTTGGCTTCCTCGAGCGTGTCCGCGGCATTGACCACCGATCGCGGGATGTCGGCCCAGTAGACCTCGGCGAAACCGATGGTGGCCAATTCGTGCTCGGGCGGAACGTCGAGCTTGCTGAAGAGGATCTCGGCATCGCCGCCGACGCTGAAGTAGCCGAGCGGCAGGATCGGCAGGTCATGGCGCTCACCGAAGCGCTTGGCGACGGCGCGCACGGTGTCGTTGCGGCGCTGGCTGCCCATCCCGTGGATCGCGACGACGATCTTTCGGATCTCGCCGGTTTCAGGACTGACGGCAGTTGCGGATTCAGCTGCCGGGTCGAGGCCGGCGGCGCGCGGTTCGGACAGGTCCATGCTGACCCCTTCCTTGACGGTCGACGCGAACGACGAATGGTCGGCCGGTCTGGTCCCGGGGGCAAGCGGGCAAATGATCAGTTCTGTCGATGTCTGTCGCCGGCACCAGGACCCAGGCAGGCCAGCGCCGGTCGCCGATGGCCGGCGGGGCCGGCGCCGACCTCAGATCGCGGACTCGCCGGTGTCGCCGGTGCGGATCCGGATGACCTCGTCGACGCTGGTCACGAAGATCTTGCCGTCACCGATGCGGCCGGTCCGGGCGGCCTGGACGATCGCATCGAGCGCGCTGTCGAGCGAGGACTCGGGTATCACGATGTCGAGCTTGACCTTCGGCAGGAAGTCGACGACGTATTCAGCCCCACGGTAGAGCTCGGTGTGACCCTTCTGGCGGCCGAAGCCCTTGACCTCTGTGACGGTGAGCCCGGTGATGCCGACCCCGGCCAGCGCCTCGCGGACCTCGTCGAGCTTGAACGGCTTGATGATGGCAGTGATGCGTTTCATGGCGTCGGTTACGTTCGGGCCCACGGCGCACGCGGATGAATCCGCGAGGCGACTGCCCGGCTTGTAGTATTGGCTGCCATGACTGAAGCGGCCACGACGGACGGGATGCCAGCCAGCGAGCGGAGTTCAGGCAGGAAGCGGGCGACGGCCGATTATGGCACGCGTGTGATCGACGATCTGACCAGCGTCGCCGAGCATCGCTGGCAGGCGCTGGTCGAAGCCAGTGGCTGCGGTGGTCCCCATGGCTCCAGTGGTGCCGTCGCCGCGGCGCCGCTCGCAGACGACGAGGACGACCCGGCCTTCGGTGGCCTTCCGTTCATCGACTGGCGCTATCTCACGGCGCTCGAGCAGACCGGCTGTGTCGGCGGCCGCAGCGGCTGGGCAGCGAATCACTTGCTGGTCGAGCGCAATGGTGAGCTCGTCGCCGCAGCGCCGCTCTACCGCAAGCTGCACTCGTATGGCGAGTACGTCTTCGACTGGGCCTGGGCCGACGCGTACCAGCGCCACGGCCTCGATTACTATCCGAAGGGCCTGGTCGCTTCGCCGTTCACGCCGGTGCCAGGGCCGCGCTTGCTTGCGGTAGATGATGCGGCTCGCGATCGACTGCTCGCGGCACTGGTCGATCACGCACGCGAACAGCAGTGGTCGTCCCTGCACCTGCTGTTTCCGCCACGCGCCGAGGCCGGCGCGGCGCGCCGCGCCGGCTGGCTCGAGCGGCGCGGTGTCCAGTTCCACTGGCGCAATCCCGGCTACCGCGACTTCGACGATTTCCTCTCGCGGCTGGCGCAGCCGAAGCGCAAGAAGATCCTGGCCGAGCGTCGCAAGGTCCGCGAGGCCGGTATCCGCATCAGCTGTCACGAGGGGCCGACGATCACGGCGCCGCACTGGCTGCTGTTCAACCGCTGCTATCGGACGACGTACGCCCTCCACCATTCGACGCCGTATCTGAATCGCGCGTTCTTCGAGCGGATCGGTCGCACGATGCCCGAACACCTGGTGATGTTCATCGCCCACGACGAGTCCAACGGCGAGCCCGTGGCCGCGAGCCTGCTGGTCCATGACGAGCAGGCAATCTACGGTCGCTACTGGGGCGCGCTGCGCTGGGTTCCCTGCCTGCATTTCGAGGCGAGCTACTACGCGCCGATCGAATGGGCGATCGCCCGGAAAATCGGCCGCTTCGAGGGCGGCGCCCAGGGCGAACACAAGATGGCGCGAGGCTTCCTGCCGGTACGCACCCGGTCGCTCCACTGGCTCGCGCACCCGGCGTTCGCCGACGCGGTCGCGGCCTTCCTCGAGCGCGAGCGCGGCGGCGTCGACGACTATCTCGACGAACTCGACGAACGCAACCCGATGCGCGACGCCGCTGCCGTCAGAACATCGGCTTCTTGCTAGCGCTCGCATAGCGGTTGATGCCGTCCTCGATCTCGAGACGTGCCTCGTCGGGTCCGCCCCAGCCGAGGATCTTCACCCACTTGCCGGGCTCGAGATCCTTGTAGTGCTCGAAGAAGTGCTGGATCTGCGCGAGACGCTCCGGGGCCAGGTCGCTGGCCTTGGTCCAGTGCTTGTAGATCGGCAGGATCTTGTCGATCGGCACCGCGAGCAACTTGGCGTCACCCCCGGCCTCGTCGTTCATCTTCAGCAGGCCCAACGGCCGGCACGGCAACACGGCGCCGACGGCCACCGGATGGGGCGTCACGACGAGGACGTCGACCGGGTCGCCGTCATCGGCGATGGTGTGCGGGATATATCCGTAGTTGCAGGGGTAGTGCATGGCGGTCATCATGAACCGGTCGACGAACAGGGCACCGGTCTCCTTGTCGACCTCGTACTTGATCGGGTCTGCATTCATCGGGATCTCGATGATCACGTTGAATTCGCGAGGCAGGTTCCTTCCGGGTCCAACGCGGTCGAGATTCATCAGGGATCACCCTCTCAGATCAGTCCTTGCCGAGGCTCGGTTCCTCACCGGCGCCCCCCTTGCGGCCTTCGCGCGCCGGGTTCGATGGCGACGCGGACGCCGTCGACGAATCAGGTGCCTCCCCCTGGGTCCCGGCCGCCTGATCCGACGATTCGGTGGTCGACCCCGTGGCCGCATCGGCCGCGACGTCTGAATCCGGGGTGACCCGGCCGACGTCATCGGCGTTGCTGCTGTCACCTCCAGGCGGTTCGGCAGCGGCCCTGTCGCCAGCGCTGGCTACCGGAACGGTACCGTCGACAGGCGGCAGTTCCGCGGAATGCGGCGATGGAATCGGTGCCGGCCGCGCCATCGGCGACAGGCTCTCGTCGTCATCCAGTTGCAGGCCCCCGGCTGCGGCCGCTGCCCCGGGCAGCGCGGCCAACGTAGGCAACGCGCCGCGGCTTTCGGGGTGCGCGGGCGCGCCCAGCGCCCCGGGGCCCCGCGCCCGGGCCGGCTCTAGCGTCAGTGCCATCGCCGGCCGTTCGCCCAACGCCAGCCGCGCGGCAAACTGGAACTGGCGCGAGGCTTCCGCCCGGCGATCGATCGCCTCGTACAACTGGGCAAGCGCGACCCGGGACGAGACGCTGTCGCTCGCCGCCAATGACTGCAATAGAAAGGTCTCGGCCTTGCCCCAGAGCCGCTCCGACGCGCAGACGCGACCGAGCATCTCGAGCAGGCGCGGTCGGTCGCCGTAGCGATTGCGCCAGCGCTCGAGTTGCTCGAGACGGGTGCGGGCGGCGATCGTGGTCAACGCGCCGTAGCACTCGACCAAGGTGTCGTCATATTCGCGTTCGAGGACCGACAACGCGATCTTGCGCGCCTCCTCGTTTTCGCCTGCGCGCATCAGCGCCAGCACCGTCGGCACGGCCAGGTCACGGCGCTTGCGTTCGTCGCTGCGTAACCCCCGCCAGCGCTCGAGGATCGCCGTCGGCTCCTTGGCGCTCGGCGCGAGCAGCCCCTCGTAGGCTTCGAGCCTGAGCGCGTCCAGTTCGGCCTCGGACAACTTGCCGCTCTTGCGGTTCTGCGCTCGCACGGTCTCGAGCACCTGCTCCCAGCGTCCGAATTGGCGCCAGGCGGCCAGCGAGGTCTCGAGCGCAAGCCTCGGTTCGGCACCACCAGCGCGCAGGCGATCGACGGCAAGGAGCGCGCGGTCGGGCCGGCGATCATCGAGTGCGAATTCGGCCTCGGCCAGCAGCGTCGCCGATTGGCCCGTGGCTTCGGCCTGACGAAGCCAGCTGTCGCGGCGCTCGGGAGCGGCGAGGCGATGGGCCGACCGGGCGGCGATCAGTGCCGCCACGCCGGCGGTCGAGGGCTCGGCCGTGGCCGCGGCGGCCAACCGCTCGGCCCTGTCGAAGCGTCCCTCGAACCAGGCGAGCGCGGCACCCTGCAGCGCCCGATTGGCCCGCCGCGCCTGGCGCCGCTCGCGATAGGCGCGCAGCCGTTGCGGCAGCCCGAACACGCGCGACAGCACCAGCAGCAGCACGTGAAGCACGAAGAAGCCGACGACTGCCAGCACCAGCGCGAGATTGCTCGAAAGGTCGATCCGGTACGGCGGCCAGAGGATGGAGACATTGCCGTGATTGGCGCGCAGCAGCAGGGCCAGCACCACTGCGGCCGCGAAGGCGAAAAACAGCCAGAAGGCCGAGCGAACCATCAGCGGCGGCTCTCGCTGGCGGCACGCGCCGCACGGACCGCGGACAGCGTCTCGGACAGGTCCGGCACCTTGAGCGTCAACGGCTCGTTCTGCAGGCCGCGCAGGGTGGCGATCGTCGCCTCGACCTCGCGCGACCCGGTATCGAACCAGCGCTCGATCGCCTGGATCGCCCGGCCCAGATCCTGGTGGAAAAGCTTCTCCTCGCGGTTGAGCAGTTCGAGGCGGGCGTTGAGCAGCAACAGCCGAAGATTCTCGCGCGCGAGCATCCGCTGGTCGGGCGACAGCAGCAAACCTTCAGGGCGATCGACCCGCCGGATCGTGACCAGGCGTCGGAACTCATCGGCGACCGTGCCCGCGGTTTCGACGGCAACGACGCGCAGCTGGTCGAACCAGCGCCGCACCGTGATCCAGACCGAGTCGACGGCCGAGGTCGGCACCGCGGGCGTGGACGTCGTGGCGCCCGCGGCGGGCGCGGCGGCCGGTGGAGCAGGCGCGGCGGCAGGTGCGGCAGGTGCGGCGCTCGGCGCGGCTTCGGATCCAGGACTCGGGGGCGCCGCAGGCGTGGACGTCGTCGCGCCCGTGCCGGCTGCGGCGGCCGGCGCGGACGCCGGCGATGACGCGGGGGCCGACCCGGGGGCCGACCCAGACGTAGCCTTCGCGCCTTCTCCAGGTGCCGGCCCGGCTGCCGCCTGGCCCTTGCCGATTCCCGCCTTCTGCTCGCCGGCGTCGGACAGCAGCGCCAACCGATCGACGCGGGCGATGACCTCGTCGAGGCGACCGGCCGCGCCACCGAGGTCGACGGCGGGCAGCCCCTTGAGCCGCTCGATGTCCTGAGCCAGCAACCGACGGATGCCGATCCGTTCGCCGCCGTCTTCGCTGCTCATACGCCGCTCGGCGATCTGCAACGCCATCAGCGCCGCGGCGACATTGGCGTTCAGTTGCAGGTGCTGCGAGGCCGCAAGAACCGACTGCTCGATCTCAGCGAACGTCGTATCGGCACGGGTCTTGGTCAGTTCGTCATAGAGCGCCTGCAGCTGCTGCTGCTGATCGGCCGACTGCGCGATCCGAGCCTCGAGTTGCCCGCTGCGCGCGGTCATCTGGGCTTGTCCATCCTGCAGCGACTTGAATTGCTGCTCGAGGCGCGTCGCACGGGCCTCGTGCTCCTGGACGCGTCGCGCGCTGTCGCGCTCGGCCTGGAGGAAGCGTTGCTGCATCAGCCACCAGCCAGCGATGGCGACGGCCGCGATCACGACCAGCAGAACCAGCGGCCACCAGGAGCGACGGCTGGAAGTCGCTGCGGGCGGTGCTGGCGGCAACGGCGGTGGCGGCGGTGGCGACTTGAACGGCGGTGATGCCGCCCGCGTCGTCGACCCCAAACCGGGAGAGGCCGGCGTCGACGTCGGCTCGGGATACGACGCCGCCGACGATGCCCCCGACGCAGACGATGAACCCGGGCTCGACGCTGGACCCGACGCCGACGCTGGACCCGACGCAGACGGCATCGCTGAAGCCGGCGACGACCCGGGCGATGCAACGCCACCCTTGGACCCCGGCACTGCAGGATCGGACGCCGACGACGTCGGCCCGGTCTCGCTGACGATGCGCACGTCACTCGCGTTGGCTGCTGCGGTTCCGAGCCCGCCGGGCCTCTGGATTGCCCCTCCCGGGACGGCCTCGTTCCCGGAATGATCGACGGATGCACGCGAAGATCCTGTCTCGGCCGGAGGAGCCGACGGTGACGCGTGCGGTGCGGACGAAGGTTCGGTGGCCAACGGAGCGGATTCCTGCGTCAATGTCTCGTCGATCGATTGTAGCCCGCGGGCCAGATGGGACCGATCCTCGAAGACTGTCACGCGCTGGAAGCCGGCTTGTTGCGCCCGATCGGCGATCCGTGGATGCGGAACCTGCAGTGGCCGCTGCAGCGCCCA
Source organism: Burkholderiaceae bacterium (assembly GCA_040510055.1). GTDB lineage: Bacteria > Pseudomonadota > Gammaproteobacteria > Burkholderiales > Burkholderiaceae_E > Lautropia. The sequence continues at coordinate 11,658 of JBEVJQ010000392.1, forward strand.
TGGGCTCTCGCTGCCAGCGACGAGCCACGCACCGAGCCGCTCGACCTGTCCGACAGAACCGCAGATCCAGCACAGCGAGCGCCGCTGCCGATGCCACTGCCTCAGCCGTTCCGCCGCCTGCAGCGGCGGATCGATCTCGTCGGCTTCGAATACCGGCAGTACGTCCACCGAGCGGAACATCGCCGCCAGGCGCGGCAACCACGACGGCTCGGCACCGAGCCGATTGACGACCAGCGCCCGACCGGTGCAGATGGCCGGGTCGTCGTGCTGCAGCACCCGCAGCAGATGATCGGCATCGTGCGGAGGCCCGGCCGGGCTGGTGATCGCCGCGGGACCGAATGCGCGCCGGAAGGTCGCGACGCTGCCCGGTCCGACCAGGGCGACGCGCGTCGCCTGCGGCCAGCCGAGCCCGAGGCGCTGCATCTGTCGCGACAGCGCTCCGATCGTCGCCGGACCGGGAACGACGACCCAGCGATAGTCGTCGAGTCGGGCCAGGACCGGCGCGATCGGGTCGGGATCGATCAGTCGCGTGTCGAGCAGCGGCCACCGAACCCACTCGATCGCCGCCGCATCCGGCCAGTGCCGGCGCAATTCTGCATCGACATCGGCGATCAGCGCATCGGCCGATGCGCTGGCCATCGTCAGCACCACGGTCGGGCCGGGGCACGACGACGACGGATCGGAACGAGCGGACATCGAGTGGCTCCCGGCGGCCGGAGACGCTGCCATGGCCGCCTAACCCGATGCTATCCGGCCATCGCCGGGGACGACCGCTACTGCGCCGGCCCACTCCAGTCGAGGCGGCCCGCCACGTCCTCGCCGAGCGCGATCGCTTCGGCCTCGGTGGCGACATCGGCCTCGCCTTCCGACCGGCTGATGCGGCCGGCGTCGTCGGCAACGAGGGCCTCGAGCCGCAGTCGACGGTCGCTGCCGAACCGCGCATGAGCAGCGAACGGTGCGTGGCAGCTGCCGGCAACCTTGCGCGCAGCCGCGCGCTCAGCGGTGACGGCAAGCCGCGTCGCCGCGTCGTCGAGGACCGCCAGCCGGTCACGGGTGGCCCGATCGGAAGCCAGGATCTCGACGGTGATCGCGCCCTGTCCGGGCGCCGGCAGCATCAGCGACGGCGGCAGCGGCGACCGGATCCGCGTGGCCAGGCCGAGCCGCTTCAGACCGGCCGCTGCCAGGACGATCGCCGCGTAGTCGCCGGCATCGAGCCGCGCCAGGCGCGTCTCGACGTTGCCCCTGAGGTCGGCGATCCGCAGGTCGGGCCGGCGGTCGCGGAGCTGGAGCGCGCGCCGCAGGCTCGACGTGCCGACTACGGCCCCTTCAGGCAACTCGTCGATCGAGCCGTGATGGTTCGAGACGAAGGCATCGCGCGGATCCTCGCGCGCCAGGACCGCGGCGAGAGCGAACCCGTCGGGCAGGACCATCGGCACGTCCTTCAGCGAATGGACGGCCAGCTCGGCCCTGCCGTCGAGCAGTGCCGTCTCCAGTTCCTTGATGAACAGCCCCTTGCCGCCGACGTCGGCCAGGGGCCGATCGAGGATCCGGTCACCGCGCGTGGTCATGGCGACCAGCGACAGATCGGCATCGCGATGGTGTTCGAGCAGCCGCGCCTGGACGTGACCCGCCTGCCAGAGCGCGAGGCGGCTCTGCCGCGTGGCGATCCGCAACCGGATCGCCGGATTCAGCTGACCAGGCCCTTGACGATCGACCACTGGCGACGGCTGACGGGGAGTCGGTCGGTCACATCGCGAAGGACCACCTGCCAGTACGGGTCGCCGGCCTCGCCTTCGCCGGTGGGCGTCACGCGTTCGAAGCCGGCGATCGATGGTCGCGCGACCAGCGCATTGCGGTGGATCCGCACGAAGCGATCGTTGAACTCTTCCTCGAGCGAGGTCAGCGACTCTTCGATCAGGAACTCGCGCTCGCGCGTGCGCACGGTGATGTACTTGAGTTCGGCCTTCAGGTAAACGACCTGCTCGAGCGGCACGAGGATCACGCGACCGCGCTCGTGGACCGAGAGGTGGCGACGCCGGGTGTTGGTCGCCTTGACCAACGCGTCGACGGCGTCGAGGTGCTCGGAAGGCAGAAGCGTGCGCGCCCGGATCAGGGCGGCGAGCAGGCGCTGGCCGCGAACCGGCTTCAGCAGGTAGTCGAGCGCATTGACCTCGAATGCATCGACGGCGAATTCGTCGAACGCGGTCACGAAGATCATCAGCGGCATCGGCTTCGGGTCGGTCCCGTCGCCTTCGCCGGCGCGAGCGGAGATGTGGCGCGCGAGCTCGATGCCGGTCATCCCCGGCATCTGCACGTCCATCAGGACGATCTGCGGGCGTTGCGATTCGATCTGCGCCAACGCCTCGGGGGCATTGGCGGCCTCGCCGACGATCCGGTGGGGGAACTCCGGCGCCAGATCGGCCAGGACCTCGCGTAGGCGGGCCCGGGCCGGCGGCTCGTCGTCAACGATCAGGATGGATGTGGTGGCGTCTGACATCGCGGCGGCGTCTCTCTTTGCGGTACGGGAACTCGAGCTGCAGGTGGAAGCGCTCTTCGTGAACGAAGGTTTTCAGGTCCGCTTCCATGTCGTAGAGCAGCATCAGGCGCTCCTTGACATTGGAGAGCGCCATCTGGTTGCCCGAGCGCGTCGGAGGCGTGGGTGAAACCGGGTTGTCGATATCGACCCGGACCCGGTCGCCGGGGTGAGTGATGCGGATGTTGAGGGTGCCCTGCACGGTCCGCGGCTCGATCCCGTGATGAACGGCGTTCTCGAGCAGCGGCTGCAGCAGCAGCGACGGGATCAGTGCGTCGCCGGGCATCTCGTCGATGTCCCAGACGACCTTGAGGCGATTGGTCAGCCGCAACTGTTCGATCGCGAGGTATTCCTTGCAGGTGAGCACTTCGTCGTCGAGCGGGACCAGTTCGCGCGCGTCGCGCATGAAGACGCGGAACAGGTCGGCGAGGTTCTCGAGCGTGTGTTCGGCGCGGCGCGGATCGGTGCGGATCAGCCCGAGGACCGTGTTCAGGCTGTTGAACAGGAAATGCGGCCGGATCCGCGCCTGCAATGCCTGCAACCGGGCCTCGGAGAACGATGGCGCGTAGGCCCTCGCCCGGAGCCGGAAATATTCGAGCAGCATGGCTGCGATCGCAGCGGCCAGCAGCATCCGCGACAAGGTCCAGCCGGCCCATCGCGCCGGCTCGGCGGGCAGCGCGAACCGCGCCAGCCCCCAGGCCAGGGCGCCGGTCACCACGACCGGAAGGGCGATACCCATGAACCACTGCAGTTGCAACGGCTGGCCATTGACCCAGCGCCTGACACCGCAAAGACCGATCAGCGACGCGAACAGCGCCGGTTCGAGCACCATCGCCATCGACAGGACGCTCTGGCCGAAGACGACCCAGTCACCGGCCTGCGCCGCCGCCAGGACCAGCGCCGTCACATTGGACACGATGATCGTCCGCAGTGCGACGCCCAGGTTGCAACAGTCGGGAATGATCGGCGCCGGCGCGCCTTCGGACTGGCGTCGGGTCCGCGGGGCCTCGGGCCCGGCGAAGCCGGCAGGGCCGGTGACCGCCTGGCCGGCGACCGCCGGGCTGGTGACAGTCGGGCCGGTGGCTGTTGGGGCAGTGACAACCGTTGCCCCTTCCGCCGATGCCGTAAGCAATGCGCCGGCGATCGCGGCGCCTGGTTGCTGACCGCCGGCAGCGGCATTTTCGCCGTTGGCTTCGGCCCGGGAAGTGCTGTTTCGGCGCCGGTCCACGGGGCCCGCGGCCGGGCTTTCGCCGGCTCCGCGAGCGCTGCCCGGCTCCGAGGGCCCCTGGCGCTGCGGCCCCGCTGGCGCGAGTCCGTCGGCCGTCGTGCCGGCTACGCGCTCGGGCGAAACCGGAAAGAACTCGGTGGTGACGGCCGCCGCGGGGGGCGTGAGCGGGACGGTGTCGAGGTCGTCCTCGTCCCTATAATCGTCGGCGGTCGAACGGGCGGCCTGTTGATGCTCCATTGCCGGAAATTATGACGGAACAGTTCGACAACAAGGCCAAAGCGTGGTCGGCACGCTTCGACGAACCTGTCAGCGAGTTGGTCAAACGCTACACGGCATCGGTCGCCTTCGACAGACGGTTGTTCAAGGCGGACATACGGGGGTCACTGGCGCACGCCGCCATGCTTGCGGCCCGCGGCCTGATCAGTGCCGAGGATCTGACAGCGATCGACGGTGGCATGGCCCGGATCAGCGCCGAGATCGAGGACGGCCGGTTCCAGTGGTCGGTCGATCTCGAGGACGTCCACCTCAACATCGAACGTCGACTGACCGACCTGGTCGGTGACGCCGGCAAGCGCCTGCACACGGGACGGTCGCGCAATGACCAGGTCGCGACCGACATCCGGCTGTGGCTGCGCGAGGCGATCGACCTGCTCCAGGACGATCTGGTCGGTCTGCAACGGTCGTTGGTCGATGTGGCCGAGCGCGAGTACGCGACGGTGATGCCGGGCTTCACGCACCTGCAGGTCGCGCAGCCGGTCACTTTCGGTCATCACCTGCTCGCCTACGTCGAGATGTTCGCCCGCGATGCCGAGCGCCTGGCCGATTGTCGCCGCCGCGTCAATCGGCTGCCGCTCGGTGCTGCCGCCCTTGCCGGTACCGGCCACCCGATCGATCGCCAGGCCGTTGCCGATGCGCTCGGTTTCGAGGCCCTGTGCCAGAACTCGCTCGACGCCGTGTCCGATCGCGACTTCGCGATCGAGTTCTGCGCCGCAGCCAGCATCGCAATGGTGCACCTTTCACGACTGTCCGAGGAGCTGATCCTCTGGCTGTCGCCGCGGTTCGGCTTCATCGACCTGCCTGATCGCTTCTGCACCGGCTCGTCGATCATGCCGCAGAAGAAGAATCCCGATGTACCCGAACTCGCCCGCGGCAAGAGTGCCCGCGTCTTCGGTCACCTGGTCGCGCTGCTCGCCCTGATGAAGGCGCAGCCGCTGGCCTACAACAAGGACAACCAGGAAGACAAGGAGCCGCTGTTCGACACGGTCGACACGCTTGATGCGACATTGCGGATCTTCGCCGAGATGATTTCCGGTGTCCGAGTCCGGCCGGAGCGGATGCGAGCCGCCGCGGCCGAAGGGTTCTCGACAGCGACCGATCTCGCCGATTACCTGGTGGCGCGCGGCGTGCCGTTTCGCGATGCCCACGAGGCCGTGGCAGGTGCCGTTCGCGATGCCGCTGCCGCCGGAGTCGATCTCGCCGATCTCGATGGTGCCCGACTCAAGGCGATCCACCCGGTCATCGGAGACGACGTTCGCGCCGTGCTGACGGTCGACGGCTCCGTGGCCGCGCGCCGTCACGTGGGCGGGACGGCGCCTGAGCAGGTCGCCAGCCAGGTCCGCCGCCATCGCGACCGTCTCGCGACCGACTGACGCGCGGGCTCCACCGGCCATACCGGCTCTACCCAACCTACCCGATCGCGGGCAACGGCCTGGTCGACATGCGATCCGCGCAGCAATCGGGTGTTGACGCGACCGGCGCCGCCCGCCCCGCGACAGTCGGAGCTTCTCGTCAGCGCTTCCGCAGGGGAGGCAGGTCGGTGCAGACCCCCTCGTAGACCTCGGCGACCATTCCCATCGACTCGCCCAGTGTCGGGTGCGGGTGGATCGTATGGGCGATGTCCGACGGATCGGCGCCCATCTCGACGGCCAGTGCCAGCTCGCCGATCAAATCGCCGGCATGCGTCCCGACGATCGCGCCGCCGATCACGCGATGCGTCTTTTCATCCACGATGAGTTTGGTGAACCCCTCGTCGCGGCCGTTGGCGATTGCCCGACCCGAGGCCGCCCAGGGGAACACGGCCTTGCC
>JBEVJQ010000393.1:0-4381 GCA_040510055.1 Burkholderiaceae bacterium
CGAGCGCGAAGTCGATCATCAGGATCGCGTTCTTCTTCACGATGCCGATCAGCAGCACCAACGCGATCATCGCGATGATGGTCAGCTCCATGTTCGCGGCCCGCAACGCGAGCAGCGCACCGATCCCGGCCGAGGGCAGCGTCGACAGGATGGTCAACGGGTGCAACAGGTTCTCGTACAGGATCCCGAGGACGATGTAGATGGTCAGTAGAGCGGCGAGGATCAGCCACGGCTGGCTCGCCAGCGACTTCTGGAACACGCTGGCCGTGCCGGCGAAACCGCCATGGATGGTGTTCGGGACACCCAGTCGAGCCATCGCGTCCTCGATCGCACGCGTGCCGTCCGACAGCGGAACGCCGGCCGGCAGATTGAAGGAAATGGTCGTCGCGGCAAACAGCCGGTCGTGACTGACCGATAGCGGCGCCGTCGTCTGCTCGATCTGTGTTACCGCCGACAGCGGGACGACCTCGCCGGCGGCGTTGACGAGGTTCAGGCTGTCGAGCGTCACCGGGCTCTGCTGCATCCGCGGATCACTCTCGAGGACGACACGGTACTGATTCAGCGGGTTGTAGATCGTGGAAACCTGGCGCTGGCCGAACAGGTTGTTCAGGGTCGCGCCGACCAGCCGCTGGCTGACTCCGAGCCGGGCGGCCGCGTCGCGGTCGATCGTCAGTCGGGTCTGGACGCCCTTGTCCTCGGCATCGGTGTTGACGTCTGCGATCTGCGGGACGTTGGCCAGCGCCTGACGCAACCGCGGCTCCCATACCCGCAGATCCTCGATGCTTTCCGAGTAAAGCGTGTACTGGAATTGCGCGCTCGAACTGCGCCCCCCGGCGCGAAAGTCCTGGATCGGATAGAGGTAGATCCGCCCACCGGGTTCGCGGTCGAGGCTGGCCCGCAGCCGATCGATCACCTGGTCCGCGGTCTCGGACCGTTCCGACAGCGGCTTCAGGTCGACGAACAACATGCCGCGATTGGTCGTACGGTTGCCGGTGTAGCCGACGACACTGGCGATCGCCGCATCGGCGCGCAGCAGATCGATGTAGCGGACCATCTTGGCCTGGGTCGCCTGGAACGAGCTGCTCTCGTCGCCCCGGACGAATCCGATCAGGCGTCCTGTGTCCTGGCGCGGCAGGAAACCCTTGGGAATCGCGACGTAGAGGTAGACGTTGAGGGCGATCGTCGCCGCCAGGACCAACAACATGACCATCGAATGCCGCAGTGCCCAGCCGAGCGATCGGCGATAGCCGGCGCGCAGCCGGTCGAATAGCGACCTGCGGCCCCGGCCGGGCTCGGTCTTGCCTGGCTCGCCCGCGCCGTGCTTGCGCCCTCCCTTGAGCAGCAGCGCGGCCAGCATCGGCGTGGTCGTCAACGACACGACCAGGGAGATCCCGATCGCGGCAACCAGCGTCACCGAGAACTCGCGCAGCACCCGGCCGATGATCCCGCCCATCGCAAGGATCGGAATGAAGGCTGCAACCAGCGACAGGCTGATCGTCAACACCGTGACGGCGACCTCGCGTGTCCCCTCGATCGCCGCTGCCAGCGGCGACCTGCCCTGCTCGCGATGGCGAACGATGTTCTCCAGCACCACCACGGCATCGTCGACGACGAAGCCGGTCGCGATGGTCAGCGCCATCAACGACAGGTTGTCGAGCGAGTAACCGGCAAAGAACATGATCGAGAACGTCCCGACCAGCGAGACCGGGACGACGACCGCCGGGATCACCGTCGCCCGCCAGCTGCGCAGGAACAGGAACACCACCAGGACGACGAGGACCACGGCGATCGCCAGAGTGTTCCGTGCCTCGCGGATCGATGCCCGGATGGTGGCGGTCTGGTCCATCGCCACCTTCAGTTCGATCGCCGAGGGAATCGATGCCTGCAGCATCGGGATCAGCGCCCTGACCCGCGCGACGGTTTCGAGGATGTTCGCGCCCGGCTGCTTGCGCACCATCATCAGCACGGCGGGCTTGCCATCGGCGTAGCCGGCATTGCGGACGTCCTCGACCGAATCGATGACGGTGGCGATGTCCTCGAGCCGGACCGGCGCACCATTGCGGAAGGCCACCACCAGCGGCCGGTAGTCGGCGGCCTCGCGCGCCTGGTCGTTGGCGCCGATCTGCCACCGCTGCTCGCCGGTGCCGAGCGCGCCCTTGGGCCGGTTGACGTTGTTGTTGACGATCGTCGTGCGGACCTGTTCGGCGCCGATGCCGAGCTTGTCCATCTGCTGCGTGTTCAGCTGGACGCGGACCGCCGGCAGCGAACTGCCGGCAAGCTCGATCTGGCCGACGCCCTCGACCTGAGCGATCCGCTGCTGAAGCATCGTCGAGGCAATGTCATACATCCGCTCGCGGCCGAGCAGGTCGGAACTCAGCTGCAGGATCATCACCGGCGCATCGGCCGGATTGACCTTGCGATAGGTCGGCGGATTCGGCATCCCCGACGGCAGCGTCGAGCGCGCCGCGTTGATCCCGGCCTGGACCTCGCGGGCCGCGCTGTCGATGCTGCGCGACAACTCGAACTGCACCGAGATCCGGGTCATGCCCGGCGTGCTCCACGAGGTGATCTCCGTGACTCCGGCGATGATCCCGAGCGTCCGCTCGAGCGGCATCGCCACGGTCGACGCCATCGTCTGCGGGTCGGCACCCGGCAGGGTCGCCGTGACCGAGATCGTCGGAAATTCGACCGTCGGCAGCGGCGCCACCGGTAGCTGGCGAACGGCGAGCAGTCCGCTCAGCAGGATCCCCAGCGTCAGCAGCGTCGTCGCCACCGGCCGCCTGACGAAGGTCTCGATCAGGGCGTTCATGGCTTGCTAGCGGCGGGTGGATACAACCCACGCCCGCCGAAGCCGAGGCCCTCACGCCCGCCCACGGTGCCGCCCCTCGGCCAGGAACCACCGGGAAAACCGATCGAACAGCAGGTAGATCACCGGGGTGGTGAACAGCGTCAGCACCTGCGACAGCAGCAGCCCGAACACCATCGCAATGCCCAGCGGCTGACGCATCTCCGAACCGACGCCGCCGCCGATCATCAGCGGCAGCGCTCCGAGCAGCGCCGCCAGGGTCGTCATCATGATCGGGCGGAACCGCAGCAGGCTGGCCTCGAAGATCGCGTCGCGCGGCGATTTGCCCTCGTCGCGCTCGGCCTCGAGGGCGAAGTCGATCATCATGATCGCGTTCTTCTTCACGATGCCGATCAGCAGGATCAGGCCGATGATCGCGACGATACCGAGTTCGCGTCCCGAGAGCCACAACGCGAGCAACGCTCCAACCCCGGCCGACGGCAACGTCGACAGGATCGTCACCGGGTGGATGAAACTCTCGTAGAGCACGCCGAGGACGATGTACATGGTGATGATCGCGGCGACGATCAGCAGCGGCATGTTGGTGAGCGATGCCTGGTAAGCGAGCGCCGCTCCCTGGAACGTGGTCTGGATCGACGCCGGCATGCCGAGCAGGTCGCGCTGACGCTGGATGGCGGCAACGGCATCGCCCAGCGCCACGCCCGGAGCGAGGTTGAACGACACGGTCACCGCCGGGAACTGGTCCTGGTGACCGATCGCCAGCGGCGCCAGCCGTTCGGTCACGCGCGCCACCGCGGCGAGCGGCACCTGGACCGCGCCATTGCTGGTGCCGTCGGCGCCGACGGCCCCGATCCCGGTCAGGTGGATGCGCTCGAGATCGGCGATCCCCTGCTGGTATTCGCCCTTGACCTCGAGCACCACGCGGTAGAGGTTCGACTGGGTGAAGATCGTCGAGATCTGGCGCTGGCCGAAAGCGTTGTACAGCGCCGTATCGATCGCCTGCGTGGTGATGCCGAAGCGGCTGGCGTTGGCACGGTCGATCTCGACGTAGGCCTGCAGCCCCTTGTCCTGCAGGTCCGAGGCGACGTCGGCCAGTTGCGGCAGCGTGCGCAACCGCTCGGTGAGCCGCGGCACCCACGCCGCCAGCCGGTTGTAGTCGGCATCGGCGAGCGTGAACTGATACTGCGTGCGGCTGACGCGATCCTCGATCGTCAGGTCCTGGACCGGCTGCAGGAACAGCCGGATCGCGGCCCGCAGTTCCGGATCATTGGCCAGCCGGGGACCGAGCCGCTGGATCACCCCGGCGGCACTGGCGTCGCGTCGCTCGCGCGGCACGAGGTTGATCAGCAGGCGGCCGTTGTTCAGCGTGGCGTTGATGCCGTCGACCCCGATGATCGATGCCACGCTGGCGACGGCCGGATCCTCCATCAGCCGTTCGACCAGCAACTGCTGGCGTTCCTCCATGGCGTCGAAAGACACCGTCTGCGGCGCCTCGGTGATTCCCTGGATGACGCCGGTGTCCTGGATCGGGAACAGCCCCTTGGGGATGACGAGATAGAGGACCACCGTGGCCAC
>JBEVJQ010000394.1:0-19383 GCA_040510055.1 Burkholderiaceae bacterium
CCCGATCGGTTTGGCCGATCCGATCGACTCGACCTGCGCAACCGCTTTGACCGCTGCCACGGGTGCAAGCGTTGCGATCGGTTCGACGTGTTCGACCGGGCGCCAACGGGCGTCCGGGATCCGGCGATGAAGCAGCAACGTGGCCAGGCCAATCACGGCATAGAGCGCGACGGCGCCGCGCCAGCCGAAGCGCTCGGCCAGGGCATGACCCAACGGCCAGAACACCGTCGACGCGAGCCCGCCCAGCAACGTGATCTGCGCGATCGGGCGTCTCGCCCGCGGACCGGCGATCCGTGCCAGCGCCGCGAAGGCCGCGTCGTACAGCGTGCAGCGCATGGCGACGCCGAGGACCAGCCACGAGACCCAGAACAGCAGCCCCGGGCCGCTCATGGCCAGCAGGCCGCAGCCGGCCGCGAGCAACAGCGATCCGATCGACATCACGAAGGCACCGCCACGCCGGTCGATCAGCCGACCGACCCGTGCCGAGCACAGCCCCATGGTGACCAGCGATACCGAGTAGCCGGCGTGGACCCCTGTGAGGCTCCAGCCGAGCTCGGCCGCCATCGCCTGGCCGAAGACGCCGACGAGGTAGTAGGAAATCCCCCAGCAAACCAGTTGCGACAGGCCGAGGACGAAGACCAGGCGAGCGGTGATCAACGGGTATGGTCGTGTTCCGCAACGGGCTCAGATACCGATGTCGTCGATCGTAACGGTACGCGCCCGGCCAGGGTCGGTGGGCTCGGGTTCGATCGTGACGTGAACGCCGGGCACCAACTCGGCTACGACGGCGGCGGCGCCCGAACGGCGCACGATCTGCGCCCCGGCGATCACGATGCTGCGATCGCCGACGAGCAGGCAGCCGTCGGCCTGCGCCTCGATGATGCCGGCATAGGGAGCGCCGCTTGCATTGGCCGGTGCAGAGCAGGCCGCCGGCGATCCGACCGCCGGCGGGCTGCCCGGCAGTGGGCTCGACGGGGGAGGTTGCGGGGTGGATGGCGCGCCGGCGGGCGGTGGCGTCGGTGCCGGTGCAGCGACGCTGCTCGCATCACCGGGAACGCCGGTGCCGCCGCTTCCCGGATCGGAACAGGCTGCGAGCACCATGGCCAGCCAGAGCATCGATCGGCGCGCCGGGCGCGGTGGTCGCTTCATCGATTGTCTCGCGTCGGTGCGGCCAGGCCGTACATGCCGAGCCGGACCCGGTGATCGCGCGGCTCGCTAGCCAGGCGATCGGCTTCGTACAACTCGCGCAGGCGCGGCATCAGGGTCGCAAAGGCGCTTTCCCACGCGGCCAGCGTCTCGCGATTGAAGCGTCGGGCCGACTCGGCCGTCAGGCCATCGCTGAAGAGTGCCTGCTCGAGGAAACGGCGGCCGTCGCCCGAGAGATTGGCCGCGACCGCGGCGCAGTGGTCGGCCAGATTGTCGTGCGCCAGCTGCAGCATCTGCGCCGAATCGGCAACCGGGACGAAGGCGGACTGCAACAACCTGACCCGGGCCTCGCCCGAGCCCACGGTCTCGACCATCCGCAATCGGACCAACTCGTCGAGCACCGGCCGCGGATGGACATCTCGGGTAATGCCTGTGACCAGTTCTTCGAAGCTCGGATGCGTCGGGTCCTCGGTCTGGCGGGCGAGCACGCGCGGTCGCCCGCGTGACGTCAGAAAACGCGGATCGGACTGCCAACGGGCGAAAACCTCGCCGGCGATCGACCGACCCTTGGGTCGAGCCGTCGAGCCGGTGGTCCGGATCCGCCGCAGATCCTTGCGGTGGACGCCGGTCATCACGGCCAGCCGGGAGTCGGACCGGGCAGGCTGAGAAGCGCCGACGCCCTGGCCACCGGCACCTGGACCTGGACCTGCAGCCACGTTGGGAACCGCGGCCTCGGCCGCGACAACGGAGGTCGCGGCCCGGACCAGGGCCAACTTGAGGCTGTCGATCAGCGCCGGGAGCTTGACGCCGCGTTCGATCGCCAATCCGGCCAGTGGTTCGAACAGGCCGGCAAACCACTCGACCGTCTCCGGTGAAGCAGGCCCCGTCGCCGACCCGGCCGGCGCCGTCATCGATCGGCCGGGTGCAGGCTCCGAGGATGGGTCAGCGGCGGCGGCGGCGGAAGGCGGGGAGGTCATCGACGGGCAGGGCTCGATCGGGATTCTATCCCATTTGTTGCGATTCGACTGTATATGGGATATTATCCCATTTATGCCACCACGCTCGACCAGAGATGACCATGCGATTGCAGACAACCAGGCGAAGCCCGACGACTTCCGGAACTGCGGCGGACGACCTCCCCCGGACACGAGGTAACAGGGGCGTCGGATCGGGCGCGGCGGCGCGCGTGTCGCTCGCAGCCGTCCTGGCCGGCACCGTGGCGTTCGCCGGCTGCGGCGGCAGCGGTGACAGCGGATCGCCCCCGGGGACGACACCGCAGCCGTCGGGCTCGGCCCAGTTGAAGTTCTTCGCCGGCGACGATGGTTGCGCCAGGCTCGAGAGCTACATCGAGACGACGGCCGAGGCGATGCTGCGCGAACAGCTCGAAGGCATGCGCTGGACCAGTGGCGACAGCAACGTCGCGGCCTCCCCGCAGGCGCCCACGATGGCACCGGCGCCGGCTCCCACCGCGGGAGCGGCGGCAGCCGAGAGCTTCTCGACCACGACCGTGCGCAGTCCGGGCGTCGATGAACCCGATCCGGTCAAGAACGACGGCCAACGGCTGTTCACCCTCAAGCGCGCCGCCGACGCCGTGGTCCTGAGCCGCGTCGATCTCGGGCCGGATGGCGCAATGGCGCCGGGTGGCCAGATCCGCTGGCCGTCGCCGGCGCTGGGGTCAGGCCTGGAGACGTCCGAGTCGCCCGACGGCCTGTACCTCCTCGCCGGTTCGCGCATCGTCGCGTTGACGACCAGCGGATCGGTGTTCGGCCCGTATCCCATGCCGCTGCTGGCGGCCGCCCGCGGGCCGGCCCCGGCGATGGCGGCCGCGGGCACGCCGAGCGCTGCGGCGGCCAGCCCCCCGCCCCGAATGGCCGCCGCCACGGAGGGATCGACCTCCGCCATGACGAAGACCGTCATCTGCGGCTATGGCTACTGCTACCCTCGGGATACGCCGCCACCGTCGGTGCGGATGCGCGTCGTCGACGCCGCGGACGCGACGCTGCCGACACGGTGGGAGATCAAGCTCGATGGCGCGCTCCTCGGTAGCCGCCGGATCGGCGACAGGATCCACCTCGTCACCCAGTCGAACCTGAAGTTGCCCGATGGGGTCCAGGGCTATCCCACCATCGACAATGGCCGGCCGACGGCGCAGGCGGAATGGAACCGAGCCATCGACCGCCAGATCGAGGCCAATGCCCGATTGATTCCTGCGACCGACCTGGCGACGTGGCTGGCACCGCTGGCCACCGGGTCTGCGACGGCGATCTCGTCGCCCCCATCGGCCGCCGACTGCGCCAGCTTCGCCCGGATCGACGCGCCTTCGCGGCTGGGCTGGCTGCATGTCACCACCGTCGATGTCGCCACGCAGACGGTTTCACGGCAGACGGCGCTCGCCGATGCCTCGGCCCTCTACATGTCGGCCGGGTCGCTGTTGCTGTCGACGCCGCAGTGGAACCGGTCCGAGGGCGTCGGCGAAACGTACCTCCATCGTTTCGTTGCTGGCGCCGACGGCCACTTCGCTTATCAGGGGAGCGGGCGGATCGAAGGCACGGTGATCAACGACTATGCGATCGACGAATCGTCCCAGGGCGTGATTCGCATGGCTACCTCGTCGCAGACAGCGAACGGCCAGCCGTACACCTATCTCGTGAACCTCGGTCCGGGGACCGAGCCGCAGACCCTGCGCGAACTGGGGCGGACGCCGCCGATTGCACCCGGCGAGCGCCTGCAGTCTGCCCGATTTCTCGGCGATCGCGCCTATCTCGTCACGTTCCGCCAGGTCGACCCCTTTTTCGTCTACGACCTTTCGGACGCCGCGAATCCGAAGGCGCTGGGGGAACTGAAGATCCCCGGGTTCTCCACATTCCTGTATCCCGTCGGTACCGGTCACGTCCTCGGTATCGGCTACCAGGACGGCGGCTGGCCGCGAAGGATCAAGGCCACCTTGTTCGACGTGACCGATCCGGCGAATCCGCTCGAGCAGTCGACCCTCGCACTCGGCGACAGCTACACCGCGTCGGACGCGCTCTGGGATCCGCATGCCTTCACCTGGTATTCGCCGGCCTCGGCGATCGGCGACCTGCCGGCCGGAGGCAACCAGGGGACGCTGGCTATCCCGGTGCGCAGCTATGCCTCGTCGGCATTCGGCACGGCAGCGGCGTCGGGGATCCGCGTCGTCTCGGTCCGGCCCGGACAAGGCGCGGCGGCGCTGTCGTTGAACGGAACGCTGTCGATGGACGACCTCGTGAACCCGGCGCGCTACAGTTATGACGGATGGCGCGGTGGCGACGCACGGCGCGCGGTGTTCGTCGGCAGCACCGTCTACGGGGTGGCCGACGGTGCGGTTCGATCGGCACCGATCACGACGCCGGCGGCGGTGATCGCCACGGTCACGGTGGAGTAGCGCCTCAGACGCCCAGGTAGCGCTCGATCACTTCGGGCGCCGCCGCCAGCGCAGCGCTCGTACCCTGCCACGGCACCCGCCCCTTCTCGATCACGAAGTGGCGCTCGGCCAGACCGAGCAGGGGCTTGATGTTCTTGTCGACGACGATCATCGACAGGCCTTCGTCCTTCAGCGTCCGCAGGCAGTTCCAGATCTCGGCGCGGATCAGCGGCGCCAGTCCTTCGGTCGCTTCGTCGAGCACCAGCAGCTTCGGGTTGGTCATCAGCGCGCGGCCGACGACCAGCATCTGCTGCTCGCCACCCGAGAGCTTGCCGGCCATCTGCGAAGCTCGCTCGCCGAGGCGCGGGAACAACCGGTAGACCCGGTCCAGCGTCCACGGCTGCGCGGCCTTCGCGCGGTCAGCGGCCGTCGCCACGAGGTTCTCGCGAACGGTGAGGTTCGGGAACACGTGCCGGCCCTCGGGGACGAGCCCCATCCCGGCGCGACCGATCCGGTAGGCGGGCCATCGCGTCACGTCGTGCCCGCCGAAGGTGATGGTGCCGCCGCTCGCCCGATGGAGCCCGGTCAGGCACTTGATCGTCGTCGACTTGCCCATCCCGTTGCGGCCCAGCAGGGTCACGACCTCGCCTTCGGCGACCTCGATGCCGATGTCGAACAGGACCTGGCTCGGTCCGTAGCCGGCGGTCAGCTTCTCGATCCTCAGCAGGCTCACGAGACCAGGTCTCCCTCGCCGAGGTAGGCGCTGCGGACCTGCGGGTCTTCGCGAATTGCCTCCGGCGTGCCGGTAGCGATCAACTTGCCGTAGACCAGCACGCTGATCCGGTCGGCCAGCGCGAACACGGCATGCATGTCGTGCTCGATCAGCAGGATCGGATAGCGGCCGCGCAGTTCGCCGAGCATCGTCACCATCTGTTCGGACTCGGCGCTGCTCATCCCTGCCAGCGGCTCGTCGAGCAGCAGGACCTTCGGTTCCAGTGCCAGCGCCATCGCCAGTTCCAGCTGCCGGTGTTCGCCGTGGCCGATGTCGCGCGCCGGGACGTCGGCGAGCGGTCCGAGGCCGATCCGCTCGACGACCTCCCGCGCCGTTCGACCCAACGCCGCGTCGTCGAGCAACGGCGTCCAGGCACCGTAGCTGCTGCCGACGCGCGACATCGCCGCCAGCATGACATTCTCGACGCTCGTGTACTCGGGACAGAACTGGGTGATCTGGTACGACCGGGCCAGGCCGAGTTGGCTGCGCGCATGAACCGGCCAGCGCGTGATCTCGGTCTCCCCGAGCCAGATCCGGCCGCTGTCCGGGACCAGTTCGCCGGCGATCTGCCCGACGAGCGTGCTCTTGCCGGCGCCATTGGGACCGATCAGCGCATGGATCTCGCCGGGCGCGAGATCGAGCGAGACGTCGTCGGTCGCCGTCAAGCCACCGAAGCGCTTGACCAGATGCTCGACGCGCAGCGACGGCTGGTCGTTCATCGATCGCGCCCACGGAGCAGGCTGCGCTCGCGCGCCGTCGTCCATTCGCGGAAGCTGCCGTAGAGCCCTTGCTTGGCCAGCAGCACGACGAGGACGATCGCGACCCCGAGCGGTGCCATCCAGTGCGTGGTCAGGGCCGCAAGCCACTCCTCGACGAGCAAGAGCACGAGCGCCCCGACCAGCGGACCGATGACCGTGCCGATCCCGCCCAGCATGACGATCACGATCAGCTCGCCGGACAACGTCCACGCGGCATAGGCCGGCGACGCGTACTGCGTCAGGTTGGCGAGCAGGAAGCCGGCCAGCGCGGCGATGACGGCCGAGACGATCCAGGCAATCAGTTGGAACCGCCGCACCGGGTAGCCGAGGGCCCGCATCCGCCGCTCGTTCTGGCGGATGCCACGCAGCACGTAGCCGAACCTCGAATGGACCAACCGCCAGGTCAGGTAGAGCGAAATCAGCAGCACGGCCAGCGTCAGGTAATAGCGCTGCGTGGGCTGCGCCAGGTCCAGTGGCCAGAGATCGACGGTCCGCGACAACCGGATGCCGTCGTCGCCACCATACTGCTTGAGCGAGATGCCGAGGAAGAAGAACATCTGCGCGAACGCAAGCGTGATCATGATGAAGCCCATTCCCTGGGTCCGCAGCACCACCAGCCCGGTGAGCAGCGCGACCAGGATCGTCGCGCCGACGGCCGCGACCAGGTGGACCCAACCGTTGTGGATCTCGTGGAAACCGAGGATGCCTACCGCATAAGCGCCCAGGCCGACGAACAGCGCATGGCCGAAGCTGACCAGCCCGGTGTAGCCGATCGGCAGGTTCAGGCCGCTGGCCGCGATCGCATAGACCATGATCCGGCCGTACTGGGTCAGATAGAACGGCTCGCCCCTGACCGCTGCATAGACCGGCACCAGTGCCAGGAACGCCAGCAGCGCTGCCACGACCCAGAAGCGTGCTGATCGCGGCCCGATCGACTCGGCGAACAGCCTCACCGCGGCTGCACCGGGAACAGACCGGCCGGCTTGAAGGCGAGGACCACGGCCATCAGCAGGTAGATCAGCATCGACGAGATGGCGGGCCCGGCGGCCTGGGCGACCCGCGGATCCATCAGCGCGGTCATCCAGACCGGCAGGAACGCCCGGCCCAGGGTATCGACGACGCCGATGATCAGCGCCGCGAGGAATGCACCGCGGATCGACCCGATACCGCCGACGATGATTACGACCAGGGTCTGGATCAGCACCGAGTCGCCCATTCCCGACTGCACCGAGAAGATCGGAGCCATCATCACGCCAGCCAGCCCGGCCAGCCCTGCCCCCAGGCCGAAGACGGCCGTGTTCAGCAGCCGGATATTGACGCCGAGCGCCGAAACTATCGGCGCATCGGTCGCGCCGGCACGGATCAGCATTCCGATCCGGGTCCGGTTGATCAACCACCAGAGGAACAGGGCAACAGCCAGTCCGGTGGCGATGATCGCGAACCGGTAGGCCGGATAGTTGATGCCGAGGATCGGCACCGTTCCCGACAGGGCCTGCGGGACCTCGGCGTAGAGCGGGCTGTTGCCCCAGAAGATGATCACCAGTTCGTTGAAGAACAGCACCAGGCCGAACGTCGCCAGCACCTGGTCGAGGTGGCCACGCGAATAGAGGCCGGAGAGGACGATCCGATCGACGAGGACCCCGACGGCGATGGTGCCGACGATGGCGGCGACGACGCCGACGACGAACGAACCGCTGGCGCTGGTGGCCGCCGCCGCGAAGTAGGCGCCCAGCATGTAGAGCGACCCGTGGGCGAGATTGACGAAGTCCATGATGCCGAAGACCAACGTCAATCCGGCGGCGAGCAGAAACAGCAGGACCCCGACCTGGAGGCCGTTCAGCAGTTGCGTGATGACGAGCGAACTCATCGGCCACGACCCCCGGCGCGCGACCCGACCCGGGTCGCGAGGCCCCGGCCGATCACTTCAACGAGCACTTCTCGTGGAACGCATCCTGCGCGTCGACCATCGGCGTGGCGATCGTCTTCAGCGTGTTTCGGCCCTTCGCGTCCTTGACGACCTCGAAAGCGTGCAGGTCCTGGATCGGGAACTGGTTGTTGTTGAACTTGAGCTTCTTGCCGCGGATCGAATCGAAGTCGGCCGCCTGCAGCGCCTTGCGGAACGCCTCGTGGTCATCGAGCTTCCCGTTGACCTTGCGGATCGCCGAGTCGAGCAGCAATGCCGCCTCGTACGACTGGGCCGCGTACTGCGACGGGATCCGCTTGTACTTGTCCTCGAAGTCCTTGACAAACTTCGCGTTGGCCTCGCCCTTGGTGTCCGGGCCCCAGAACGTGCCGGCGAGCACGCCCAGCGCCGCATCGCCCATCGCCGGCAGGCCGATGCCGTCGGTGGTCGATGCCGTCAGCAGCGGAATCTTGCCGGTGAGCCCCGCCTGGTTGAACTGCTTGATGAAGTTGATTCCCAGCCCACCCGGCAGGAAGGTGAAGATCGCATCCGGGCGGGTCGCCTGGATCTGGGCCA
The DNA here is from genome assembly GCA_040510055.1 of Burkholderiaceae bacterium. GTDB lineage: Bacteria > Pseudomonadota > Gammaproteobacteria > Burkholderiales > Burkholderiaceae_E > Lautropia. The sequence continues at coordinate 8,538 of JBEVJQ010000394.1, forward strand.
GCTCGGTCGAGAAATCCTGGGTATTGAGGTTTGGCCACAACTCGAGTGCCGTGGGCTTGACGTAGAGGCGCGAGAACCCGGCGACGAAGTCCTTGCCGGCCTGGTAGTTGGGTGCGATCGCGACCACCTTCTTGTAGCCCTTGTCGGCGGCGAACTTGCCCATGACCTCGGCCTGCTGGCCGTTCTCCCACGACGTCGAGAAGAAGTACTGCGAGCACTGGGCTCCAGCGATCGGCGACGGCCCGGCGTTCGAGCCGATCAGGAACACCTTCTTGTCGGTGACCTGCTTGTGGATCGCCATCATGATGTTGGAGAAGGTCACGCCGGTGATGATCTGGACCCGGTCCTTGTCGATCAGCTTGTCGACCAGTTGCACCGCCACCGGGGGTTTGAGCTGCGAATCCTCGCGGATGACCGTGACCGGCTGGCCGCCGAGCTTGCCGCCGTTGCGCTCGACGACCATCATCAGCGCGTCGTACTGATCCTGGCCGAGCGGCCCCTGCGGGCCCGACAGCTCGGCGATGAAGCCGATGCGGATTTGTGCCCAGGCGACAGTCGGCGCGGCCAGTGCGACGACGGCGGCTGTCGCCGCCACACCCGCAGCCACGGTCCCGGCCCGCTTCGAGCGCTTGATCATGCGTTGCAACATCACGGATCTCCTCGATGTCCGGGCCCCGGTGGGGCCGACGGCAGCGATTATCGCCAACGGCTGACGGGTGGCAACCGTCGATCGCTGTCGAGCCACCGTTACGTTCACTCGCCGTCGAGCACCTTGCCGATCAGGGACACGAGCCCATCGACGGCGTCGGCCTCGATCCAGCGAATCACGGCGACGAGGTCGCGGGCCGGCTCGTGCCAGATGACCGACGAGCCGGCGCCGATCGCGAAAAACGCCGCCGGCGATGCCGAGGGCACGACCTGGCGGTCACCGTTGAGCCAGGTCAGATAGCCATAGAACGGCGCCAGCGCAACGGGCGTGCGCATCGCCCGCACCCAGTCGCCCGGCATGACGTCGGGCCGATCACCCATCAACAGGCGTGCGATCCGCCACTGGTCGCGCGCGCCGATCGAGACGCCGCCACCCCAGTGGGTCCCGCCCGGTACGCTCTGCATCCGTCGGCCACCGAGTTCGATCCAGCTGTTGTCGTAGCCACGCCAGCGCCAGCCTGCGCTGCAACCAGCCGGCCCCGCCAGGGCACGGGCGAATACCTCCGGAAGCGGTTCGCGAAAGCGATGGAGCAAGGCCAGCGACAACTGATTTATCCGGACGTCGTTGTACTCCCAGTACTCGCCCGGCGGATGCAGCGGCCTGGCCGTCCCCTTGGTCGCGGCGGCTTCACCCTGAGGCGGGGGTTGGAACGACACCCGGCGGTAACGATCGACCTGGTCAGGGACGCCGAAGCAGCTTCCTTCCCATTCGCTGGTCTGATGCAGCAGATGGCGCCAGGTGATCTGCCGATTGGCACCGTCGTCGAACCCTATTCCTGGCACCGATCGAACCACTGGCTGATCGACATCCGGCAGCAGGCCGTCACGATGCGCGATACCGGCCAGCATGGCGAGGTAAGTCTTGGCGACGCTGAACGTCAGATCGGCGCGATCGATGTCGCCCCAGTGATGGACGATGGCATCGCCGACGGCGACGAGCCCGCAGGCGGGACCGCGCGGGTGGACCGGGCCCAGGAGCCGGTCATGCGGCGGCGAGTCGGCGCGGTGAATGCCCCAATTGCTGCCGGCCGCGCCGGGGTCGAGATCCCAGGTCGATTCGTGGTCTCGCGCGCAGGCGCTGACGTCGTCCCAGGTCATCGATCCGCTCCCTTCACTCCACGGCGCCCGGTCGCGCGCTCGGTTGCCTGCCGCGCTGCTTGGTCGGCCCCGTTGCCTGCCGTGCCGCTTGCCCGGCGATCGCCGCGGCCGCTGCGACGAAAGACCACGGCGAGATTGTTTGCCGGCATCGCGACCACGGGGCCGGGATCGAACCCGGCGCCTTCGGCCTGCGCCTGCACATCCTCGAGATCGCGCAGTCCCCAGCCGGAATTGCGGCGGCGCAGGTCGGCGTCGAAGGCGGCATTGCTCGGCTCGAGCGGCCTGCCGCGCTGGCGATAGGGTCCGTAGAGGACCAGCGGCGCCCCCGGCGCGAGGATCCGTGCCGCATGGGCGAGCAACGCCGTCGTGGCGCGTTCCGGCGCAACGTGGATCATGTTGATGCAGACGATGGCCTCGGCCGCAAGCGGCGGCCAGTCCCGTTGCAATACGTCGAGCGCCAGTGCCGGCCTCAGGTTCGCGAGCTCCGAATCGGCCGACCAGCTGTCGATCGAGCGACGTGCCGTCGGGTCCGGATCCGACGGCTGCCAGGTCAGCGCAGGGAAATGCGCCGCGAAATAGCGGGCGTGTTCGCCGCTACCGCTCGCGATCTCGAGGACGACGCCCACAGGCGGCAGCTGCCCGCGCAGGACAGCGAGGATGGGATCGCGATTGCGGGTCGTGGCCGGGGCGTGCAGGCGCGCGTCCGGCGATGCGTCCGCGGGACGACGGTGGCGATGGGGATCGTCGGGCAGCTCGTTCGGCTCGGTCGGGTCGGTCATCGACCGAGTGTAGTCGTGCCGGCCCTTCAGATCCGCTGCGGTTTCGGGTCGCTGCGCGACAACGCGACCAGCGTCGCGGTGAACTGTCCCGGCCGGGCAAGCCGACCGGCCAGTTCCTGGCCCTCGACGATCTCGGCCGGATCGAGATGGCTCGAGATCCGGTCACGAAACTCGCGGACCTTGGCGCCGCTGGCCGCTCGGGCACTGGCGAGATTCGCGAGCGCGTAGGCCACGACCGGATTCTTGCGAACACCGGTGCCGGTCTCGTACATCAGTCCCAGCATCAGGTAGGCCGCCGGCGATGCCTGCTCGGCAGCGCGCAGATACCAGGAGAGTGCCAGCCGATAGTCCTGGGCAACCCCGAGTCCTTCCTGGTAGGCGAATCCGACCATCGCCTGGGCGTCGGCGTGGTTCTGATCGGCGGCCTTCCGGTACCAGGCCGTCGAGTCGCGATCGTCTTGCTCGACGCCGAAGCCCTTCGAATAGGCTTCGCCCAGCAGGTACTGGGCATCAGGCTCACCTTGTTCGGCCGCCTTGCGATACCAGCCGACAGCCTTGCGCGAATCGACCGCCGTCCCCCGGCCGAGGGCGTACATCGTCCCGAGCAGCAGCTGCGCCTTCGGCAGCTTCTGGTCGGCCGCCAGCCGATACCAGTGGAACGCCTGGTCGTGGTCCTGCTCGACGCCGAGGCCGCGGGCGTAGCGGGTACCCAGCAGGAATTGCGCCATCGCCAGACCCTGGTCGGCCGCACGCCGGTACCAGAAGTTCGCCCTGGCGTCGTCCTTCTCGAGGCCGAATTCGCCCAGTGCATGACCGACCGCCATCCGCAGCTGCGCCAGCGGGTCGCCGGTCTCGGCCAGCCGCGTCAGTTCGGTCGGCGTCGGAACGGCGTCGGACGCGGCCTGGGGAACGACGGTGGCGTCGGCTCCAAGCGTGATCGCCCGGCCCGCGATCGGACCCAGCGGCGCGCGCGGCAGTGCGTCGGGCACCAGGCCCGGAGACCGGCCCGGCACTGCGCCGGAGGCTGGGCCCGGGAGCGCGTCCGGCGGCGAGCCCGGCGTCGCGTCCGGCGGCAGGCCCAGCGTCGCGTCCGGCGGCAGGCCCAGCGTCGCGTCCGGCGGCGAGCCCGACGTCGCAGCCGGCGCGGCAGCTGGCGCCGCGTCCGGCGCCAGCCCCGGAATCGGCCCGTGGGTCTGGCAAGCGGTCAGGGCAAGAGCCAGCAGGCAAGCGGCGGCGCAGCGACGAATCGTCATCTCGACTGGAAGGTTGGCGGCCCGGCGGACAGGGTCTCGTCACCTTACACAACCAGCGATCGCATGCCACGAGGCGGCCGACGGAGCGCGGGCGCGCGGACGGGCTCGGGCGATGGGCGGGTGGTACCCGCCGGCTGTACCAGGCGGTGCCATCGCCCAGGGCCGAAGCCATCCCGCCGCGGCAGCCGAGGCAGCCAGCGGCTGCCGGGATCCGGGGGCGGACCCAGTCGGCGACGGCGCCCGACTTCTTGACCAGTTCGCCCCAACGCGGAATCTCCCCGGCCATCAGGTCCGCGAGCTGCCTTGGCGGACCGCCGACGATCTCCATCCCGAGTTGGTCGACGAGCTTGGCACGGACGTCCGGCAGCTTCAGCGCAGCCGCGATCTCGGTGTAGAGCCGCTCGACGATCGGTGCCGGCGTGCCTTTCGGTGCGTAGATCGCCTGCCACGACGACATCTCGAAGTCCTTGACCCCGGCCTCCTGCATCGTCGGCGTCTGCGGTGACAGCGCGATCCGCTTGGCGGTGGTCACGGCCAGCAGCTCGAGCTTGCCCGACTGCAGCAGCGGCAGCGCCGCCGTCATCTGGTCGAACATGAACGTGACCTGACCCGACGAGACGTCGAGCATCGCCGGCGGCGTCCCCTTGTACGGGATATGCGTGAGCTTGACGCCGATCAGTTCGGCCAGCAGTTCGCCGGCGAGGTGCGTCGACGTCCCGTTGCCCGACGAGGCGAACGTCCGCTTGTCCGGCTGCTGCTTCAGGAAGGCGATCAGGCCCTGGACGTCGTTGACGCCGATGTTCGGATCGACCAGCAGCACGTTGGGCAGGAAGGCAACCAGCGCCACCGGCTCGGAGTCCTTGACCGGATCGTACGAGAGCGGACGTCCCGCGCGGCTCGCTCCTGGTGCTCCGGTGCATCACGACGGAGCCACGACGGAGCCACGACGGAGCCACGACGGAGCCGCGATGGCGCCTCAAGGTGCGTTGCTGCAGCGTCGTCGATCGGATCCGGTCTTCGGCCCCGCTGACTGCATCGTCGATGCACGGGTCTCGTGCGCCCCTGCTCGCCCGACGATGGCCCCCTCTTGCATGGAAGTTGCTACGGGGCACCTGGAAGCGGCTTCGATCGGATCGAGCGTTGCCATCGACGGTCGATGGCGAAGTCCCCCTCGCCATCCCTTCACCGCAACCTGACGCAGACCGGTCCTGTTCGCCTTTGGAGCACGAGTCGACCGTCACGGCCCCTCGGCAACAGGAGTCCTCGATGTCCCAATTCAAGGTATTCGCCCAGTCCGGGCATTGGCCCACGCTGCTCGCGGCCTTCCTCTACTTCGATTTCACGTTCGCCGTCTGGGTCCTGAATGGCGCGATGGCCCCGTTCATCGTCGAGACCTACGGCCTGAACCCCGGGCAGACGGGCTTCATGATCTCGGTGCCGATCATCGCCGGCGCCCTGATGCGCTTTCCCCTCGGCGTGCTGTCGCAGTACATCGGGCGAAAGAATGCGGCGATGGTCGAGATGAGCCTGATCGTGATCGCGCTGCTGTACGGCTACTACTTCGTGAACTCGCATGGCGAGGTGCTCGCGATGGGGGTGCTGCTCGGGATCGCGGGCGGAAGCTTCGGCGTCGCGCTGTCGCTGGGATCGGGCTGGTTCCCACCGAAGTACAAGGGGCTGGCGATGGGGATCGCGGGCGCCGGCAACTCCGGCACGGTGCTGGCGGTGTTGTTCGCTCCGCCGCTCGCGATGAAATTCGGCTGGACCGCCGTCTACGGTCTGGCCGCCCTCACCATGCTGGCGCCGATGATCGTCATGTGGCTGTGCGCCAAGGAGCCGCCCGACATCGACCCGCACCAGCCGCTGCGCGAGCATGTGTCCTGCCTGTTCGAGCGCGACGGCTGGGCCTTCAGCCTCATGTACGTGGTCACGTTCGGCGGCTTCATCGGGCTTTCGAGCTTCCTGCCCAACTACTTCTACGATCAGTTCAAGGTCACCAAGGTCGAGGCCGGTCAACTGACGATGCTGGCCACCCTGATGGGCTCGGCGGTGCGGATCGTCGGCGGCTACGTCTCCGACCGTGTCGGCGGCATCAACACCTTGACGGCGGTGCTGGCGGTGGTCTGCGTTTCCCTCGTGCTCTGCGGTGCATCCGGCAGCTCGGTGACGGCCACCACGCTCCTGTTCATGCTCTGCTTCGCAGCACTGGGCGCCGGCAACGGGGCGCTGTTTCAGCTGGTGCCGCTGCGCTGGCCGGTGACGACGGCGGTGGCCGGCTCGATGATCGGCGAGATCGGAGCCCTGGGCGGCGGTTTCATTCCGAACCTGATGGGCCAGTCCAAGCAGCATACCGGCAGCTACTTCTGGGGCTTCGTGGCCTTCGCCGGTCTCGCGGCCGCCATGATGGTGATGCTCAGGCGGGTGCAGATCCGCTGGACGCGGACCTGGGCCGAGAAGGGAGGCCGCGCGCGGCCTGCCGCCGCAGCGGCGCCGACGGCGCCGGAAGCCGATCTGGTCGACTACGGCGGGCCGGCGTCACCGCGAGGATCGGCCTGAACGCCGGGCCGCACCCGTGAAGGCACGTCAACGGGGCAGGAACAGCAGCCAGTACATCAGCAGCAGGTTCAGCAGCACCGACATCCCGAGCGCGATCTTCCACAATGCCGTCGGGTCACGGGCGGCAAGCGGCGTGGGCGCGAGCGTCGCCAGCGGCCGCGCTGCGCCGCGCTCGAGCGCGAGGACCAGTTCTTCGGCGGTCTCGAATCGCAGCCGGGCGTCGAGCGCGACGCTGCGCAGCACCACGGAATCGAGCCAGACCGGAACGTCCGGTCGCAGCCGCGACGGCGGCTTCGGATCGTGGCGAAAACGGCCGGCCTGGAAAGGCACGACCTGACCATAGGGCAACCGCGTGGTCAGCCACTGATAGAGCGTCACCCCTAGGGCATAGAGGTCGCTGGCCTCGTCGGCCGGTTGCGGCCCCCTGCCGTCGCGACCCCACTGCTCCGGATTCATGTAGCTCGGCGTCCCGGCGCGCAGCAATCGCAACTCCGGCGGATCGCTTCCCGACAGCGCCGCGCCGAGGTCGAGGATCCACCAGCGTCCGTCGTCCGATCGGAGCAGGTTGTCCGGTTTGACATCGCGATGAATCACTCCTGTCCGATGGAGCCGACCCAGCGCGCGCGCGATCGCGATCGCAGCCGCGACCACGTCGGCGACATCCATCGGAGTACCCGATTTCAGCAACGCCTGCAGCGTGACACCTTCGTGCCAGTCGAACGCGATGTACTGGGCGCTGCGCGACTCCGCGGGAAGCACGGCGACGAAGCCAGCCTCGCCGCGCGGCGGATCAGCGCGGCCGATTCGGCTGCTCAGCCAGGCCTCGTGCGCGAGCATCGCACGCTCCTGCTCGTCGCCGGCCCGCGACGGGTGCAGGGCCTTGAGCAACACTTTGCGGTCACCGCCGGTGGTGTGCGCGCGGTACAGCCGGTGAACGCCGGTGTCGGCCAGCAGCGACTCGATCGTGAACCCGTCGACTGCATCGCCCGGCTTCAGCGTCGGCAGGCCGGGAAGCCGACGACTGGCAGCGAGCGCACCATCGAATCCGCGCTCGATCAAGGCGCCGATGCGGACCATCAACGCGGTCGCGTTGTCGGGTGTCCCGGCCTTCCTCGCGGCGGCCACGATGGCGTCGCATGCGCCCTGCACGTCGCTATCGCGTGCAAGCTTCGACAGCACGGCGCGCCCGAGCACGCCGTGCACGCCGTCGCTGGTCAGCAGGAAGATGTCGCCCTTGCGCAGTTCGCCCTGGACGAAGTCGATGCGGACCCGGTCGTCGAGACCCAGTGCACGGGTGAGGCGGCTGCTCTGGAACGTCTCGCTGAAGGAATGGTCCTGCGTCAGCTGGATGCAGTCGTCCCCGCGGATGAGCCACGCCCTGGTATCGCCCACATGCGCGACGGTCCAGACCTGGCCGCGAAGGGTGACGGTGGTCAACGTCGTCATCGCGATCGCTGCGCGGCCGCCCTGCGCGGTCGCTCGCCGGCAACGATTGTGCGCGGCCAGCCAGGCATTCTGCGCGTCGATCAATCGATCGAGCACGACGCTCGTGTCCCACGAATCGGGAGCCGAGAAGTAATCGAGGACGACTGTCATCGCCGACGTCCGCGCCGCTTCGCGACCGTCGCCGCCGGTACTGACGCCGTCGGCAATCGCGACGATCGCGCCGCGGTCCTGGTCGCGCCCCTTGCCCACGGCCGCGGTTGCCCAGTCCTCGTTGACCGAACGCGGACCGGGATGACTGCACCAGCCGAACGCGACTTCAAGTGCCATCGGAGACGCTGCGGTCCGCTTGCGAGGACACGGCGGCCGCCCGAGCAATCGGTGATGCGGGAGCGGCCGTCAGAGCAGGCCTTCGCGCGGCACGACGGTCAGGCTCGGCAGCCATTGTCCTGACCGGGCAACAGGTTTCTCGTCGGCAGGGACTTCCATGGGGGTGAGGACCTCGTGCCTGATCGGATCGATGGTAATGCCGATCGGGCACGTCGCTGGCTCGACCGTGCGTCGGGAACCGGGGGCAACGCGTTGCGGCGATGACTGTATTTGCATACAGTATATCGATGCTTCCGTCATACGTCGAGCTTCACTGCCTCAGCAACTTCAGCTTCCTGCGCGGTGCTTCGCACCCCGAGGAACTCGTGCAGCGCGCGGTCGAACTCGGCTATGACGGGCTCGCGATCACCGACGAGGGTTCGCTCGCCGGCGTCGTCCGCGCCCATCTGCAGGCACGTGAATCGGACCTGCCGCTGCTCGTGGGCGCCTCCTTCGACGTGTCGGACCCGTCGGACGAGGCGGACGTCGACAGTCGCCTCGTCCTCATCGCCCGCAACCGCAACGGCTACGGCAATCTCTCGGAACTGATCACGCGGGTTCGCCGCCGCGCCGACAAGGGCAGCTACCGTCTCGAACGCGATGACCTCGACGACGGCCTGGCGGATTGCCTCGCCCTCTGGGCGCCCGCTTACGGCACCGCGCGCGAGCGGATCGTCGCCGATGCCTGGTGGCTGCGCGAGCGCTTCGGCGAGGCCGGGTGGCTCGCCGCCGAGCTGCTGGCTCTCGGCAACGACGGCGCCTGGCTCGAACGGCTCACGGCCGTGGGGCGCGCGAGCGGACTGCCGCTCGTGGCCAGCGGTCGCGTCCTCTATCACCGCCGCGCCCGCAAGACCCTGCACGACACGATGACCGCGATCCGGCTGCGAACGACGCTGGCCGAGGCCGGCCGGGCACTGACGCCCAATGCCGAGCAGCACCTCAGGAGCCGCCTGCGCCTCGCGCAACTCTATCCAGCGCAGCTGCTCGAAGAGACGCTCGAGGTCGCCGCCTGCTGCAGCTTCTCGCTCGACGAACTGCGCTACGAGTACCCCGACGAGATCGTCCCCGAGGGCCACACCCCCGCCACCTGGCTGCGCGCCATCACCGAGGCCGGCGCCGCCCAGCGCTTCCCCGAGGGGATGCCCGCCACCGTCCGGGCGCTGGTCGAGCACGAACTGGCGCTGATCGCCGAGCTTCGCTTCGAGCCCTACTTCCTCACCGTGGCCGACGTCGTGCGGTTCGCGCGCGAGCAGTCGATCCTCTGCCAGGGGCGGGGCTCGGCGGCCAACTCGGCGGTCTGTTACTGCATCGGCATCACCGAGGTCGACCCGTCACGGATGAACATGCTGTTCGAGCGCTTCATCAGCCGCGAACGCAACGAGCCACCCGACATCGACGTCGACTTCGAGCACCAGCGCCGCGAAGAAGTCATGCAGTACGTCTACCGCAAGTACGGGCGGCACCGCGCGGCGCTCACGGCCACCGTCATCTGCTATCGGTCGCGCTCGGCGATCCGCGACGTCGGCAAGGCCCTGGGGATAGACCCGCAACGGATCGAGCCGTTCACCCGCAACCACCTGTGGTGGGACGGACGAATGGTCCGCAGCGAACGGCTGCGCGAAGCCGGCTTCGACCCCGACGCGCCCGTCGTCCGCCACTGGGTCGGACTGTCGAGCCTGCTCCTCACATTCCCGCGCCACTTGTCGCAGCACACCGGCGGTTTCGTCATCGCCCGCGATTCACTCGAGCGGCTGGTGCCGGTGGAAAACGCCGCGATGCCCGACCGCAGCGTCATCCAGTGGGACAAGGACGACCTCGACGCGCTCGGGTTGCTCAAGATCGACCTGCTCGCCCTGGGGATGCTGAGCGCGATCCGTCGCGCGCTCGACCTCGTGGCCTGGCGTCGCGGCCAGCCGTTCCGGCTCCAGGACATTCCGGCCGAGGACCCGGACACCTACGAGATGATCTGCCGCGCCGACACCGTGGGCGTGTTCCAGATCGAGTCGCGGGCCCAGATGAGCATGCTGCCGCGGCTGCAGCCACGCTGCTTCTACGACATCGTGGTCGAGGTCGCGATCGTGCGCCCCGGTCCGATCCAGGGCGGCATGGTCCATCCGTACCTGCGCCGTCGCCAGGGGCTCGAAGCCATCGAGTACCCGCGCGACGAGCTCAAGCCGGCGCTCGAGCGCACGCTCGGCGTGCCGATATTCCAGGAGCAGGTGATGCAGATCGCCATCCTCGCGGCCGGCTTCTCGCCGGGCGAGGCCGACCGGCTGCGCCGCTCGATGGCCGCATGGAAGCGCAAGGGCGGGCTCAGGCACTTCTATCAGAAACTGATCGAAGGAATGCTCGTCCGCGGCTACGAACGCGACTTCGCCGAGCGGATCTTCAAGCAGATCGAGGGCTTCGCCGAATACGGGTTTCCGGAGAGCCACGCGGCGAGCTTCGCGCTGCTGGTCTACGTCTCGTGCTGGCTGAAGCGTCACGAGCCGGCGGCGTTCCTCGCGGCGATGTTGAACTCGCAGCCGATGGGGTTCTATGCACCGGCGCAGCTGGTGCGCGATGCGCGCGAGCACGGGATCGAGGTCCGGCCCGTCGACGTGCTCGCGAGCGCCTGGGATTGCACGCTCGAGGAAACGA
>JBEVJQ010000395.1:0-4845 GCA_040510055.1 Burkholderiaceae bacterium
AGTCGTTCTGCCCCGACTGACGCGACACGAGGATCTCATAGGCAGCGAGAAGCGCCATGAACGGCGTCACGCTTTGCGCCCCGGCGGCCGTCTTCAGGCGACGCCAGGCTGCGTCCGCGACCGAACGGGCGAAGCGGGCGCCGCGGTGCGACCGGATCGGGGGACGCGCCCGATCGGTCGGCAGCTCGAGCGCCGCCGGCAGTCCGGCCAGCTCCGCCTTCCAGAACGCCTTCAGCGGATCGAGGGCGACATCGCGAAGGCGTTGCGCTTCCCCGGCGACGAAGTCGGCGTACTGGAACGGCAACGGTACGGGGCCGTCTGCGGCAGACGCGCCGGCATAGGCCTGCGTCAGCTCATCGATCAGGATCTGCATCGACATGCCGTCGGCAACGATGTGATCGACGGCCAGGCCGATCAGTGCCTCGTCGGGTCCCAGGCGCACCACCGACAGCCGGACCAGCGGACCGCGGGCCGGATCGAACGGACGCAGCAAGCCGGCCGCCAGCAACGTCAGCGCGTCCTGGCGCGACAGCGGCGAGACCGCGGTCGCGCTACCGGCGACGCAATCGATGGCGACTGCGACATCGGTCACGACGCGGGCGAACGGTTCGCCGTCGATCGCGACGAACACCGTGCGCAGGGCCTCGTGGCGTTCGACCACCTGATCCAGCGCGCGCTGCAGCCTGGCCACGTCCAGCATCCCTTCGACGTGAAAGAACGCGGACAGCAGGTAGGCCGACGAGTCCGGTTCGAGCTGGCGGTAGTACCAGAGCCGCCGTTGCATGTGCGACAGCGGCATCCGGTCGCTGCGCGCGACCGGCGCCGGCGCCATCCGGCGCGACCGCGACTCGGGCTGTTCGCCCACGCGCGCCAGGCGTTCCGGATCGACCCGCGCCGCGAGTCGAGCGGCCTGGCCCGAGAGGGTCGGCGCATCGAACACCTCGCGGACCGGGAACTCGATTCCGAAGCGCTCGTTGATGCGCACGACCAGTCGCGTCGCGAGCAGCGAATGGCCACCGAGCGCGAAGAAATCGTCGGACGCGGAAAAGCGCGTGAGCCCCAGGACGTCCTGCCAGATCGCGCGCAGCGCGGATTCCAGCGGCGATGGCGGCAACGCCAGCGGCGAGGTCGGCTCGGGTTCCTCGCCGGTCCCCGGAATCCGCGTCGGATCCGGGAGCTGGCGCCGATCGACCTTGCCGGACGGCGTGAGCGGCAGGCGATCGAGCGCCGCGATCACGGCCGGGACCATGTAGGCCGGCAGCAACCCGCGCAACCCGGTACGAATCGCCGCGACGACGCGTGCGCCACCTTCGCATTCGACGAACGCGGCGAGGGCGCAATCGTCGCTGCGATCGCGGAAGGCGACGACCGCGCTGCGCCGGATGGCGGGCATCGCGTCGAGGACAGACTCGATCGCGCCGACTTCCACCCGGAAGCCGCGGACCTTGACCTGCTCGTCGGCACGGCCGATCCAGCGCACCGCACCGTCGGGTTCGTAGCGGCCGAGGTCGCCGGTCCGGTAGATCCGGTCGCCCGGATCCCCGGTCGCCGGGTTGACGACGAATCGATCGCCGTCGCGATCGGCCGCGCCGACGTATCCCCTGCTCAGGTAGCGGCTGCGGACGTGGATCTGAGCCGGTTCACCGACGCCGGTCGGGCGGCCGAGCGCATCGAGCAGCAGCAGTTCCGAACCGGCGACCCCGCGTCCGATCAGCGGCAACGAGCGATCCGGATCGAGCTCGCTGGCCATGCCCAGGTCGTGCGAGGCGACGGCCTGCGGCGTTTCGGTCGCGCCGTAGAAGCCGACGATCCGGCTCAGCGGCGCCATCCGCTTCAGGTGACGGGCGGCGGTCGGTCGCAACGACTCGCCGCCGGGGAACAGATAGCGGATGGTGCGCGCGCCGGGATCGTCGGCCGGCATCCCCATCACGGCCAACGCGGCCGTGGACGGCGTCAGGTGGGCGATCGTGACGCCGTGGCGACGCAGGAATCCGACCAGGTAGCCAGCGTCGCCGAACGCGTCCTGCGCCGGGAAGCACGCGGTCGCCCCGGCCCAGAGCGCACCGAAGACATCGCGCAGGATCGGATCGTGGGCCAGCCCCGAGAGCACGCTGAACCGGTCATCCGGGCGCAGCCCCCATTGGCGCTCGTGCCAGCCGAGGAAATTCGACAGCGGCCGGTGCGTGGTCGCGACACCCTTCGGTTCGCCCGTCGAACCGGAGGTGAACAGGATGTACGCCAGATCGTCGGCACGACAGCCCGGAACCGAGAACGGTCCGGTCGTCTCGCGCCACGCGGCAGCCGGCGTGCCGGCTCGCGCCTTCCAGCCGATCGTGATCAGCGACGCCGCCGTGGCGACATCGTCGTGCGTTTCCTCGGCTGCGGCCATCGCCTCCCCGAGGTCGACCAGCGCTTGCGCCCGCGTGACCTCGACCATCTGCCGGCGGCGCGCGGCGGGGTACGACGGATCGAGCACGAGCACCGAAGCGCCCGCCTTCCAGATACCCAACATCGCCCAGGCGAGCGCCGGGCTGCGCTCGGCCCGTACGGCGACGACGTCGCCGTGCCCGACGCAACGGCCGCCGAGGAACGCGGCGAGCTGGTCGGACAGCCGCGCCAGGGCGCCATAGGTCAGCGCATCGCCGTCCGACACGGCAGCCATCCGGCCGGGATCGCGCGCGGCCTGCGCGGCGATCCGCGCGACCACCGACTCGAACGGGACCACAGGTGACAGCGGCCGGACCGGATCGGCGATCGCGGACGCCAGCGCCGGCGTGACCAGCGAGATGTCGGTGAGTGGCGCGTCGGGGGTGCGCGACGCGGCATCGAGCACCGTCCGGTACTGATCGAGGCAGGCGGCGATGCGGCGATCGTCGAAGCGCTCGGCGTCGTAGACGGCGGTCAGCGTCGGGGCATCGGTGCCGGTGCGCACGTACAGGGTCAGGTCGTATTTCGAACCAACGTCGAAGCGCTCGGCCCACGGCGGCTCCTCGACGGTCAGGCCGGGAGCGCACGGTAGCGGGTCGGCGCCGAAATCGAGCGAGTTGAACAGGGTCTGGAACAGCGCCGGACGATCGACCTGGCCGGAGACGCCGAGCGTTCGGACCAGTCCATCGAACGCGAGATCCTGGTGCTCGAATGCCGTCACCACGGTCTCGTGGAGTCGTGCGACGAGCGCGCGGAACGTGTCGCCAGCCGCGAGCCGGATACGGACCGGCAGGTTGTTGGCGAACAGGCCCGGGAGGGGTTCCAGTTCGACGCGCTGGCGCCCGGCCACGGGTACGCCGATGCAGAGATCGTCCTGGCCGCTCTGACGAGCCAGCACGACGGCGTATGCCGCAAGCAGGACGACGAATCGCGTCGTTCCGGCCGAGCGCGCCAGGTCTGCGGCGGCATCGAGCGACCGCTGGTCCAGGGCGACGGTCGAACCCGCGCCGCGGAAGGTTCCGTGCCGCGACCGTTCCCGGTCGCTCGGCAGTTCCGACGTCTCCGGCATCCCTTCCAGCGCCGCGGTCCAGAACGCGAGGCTGCGATCGGCAGCAGCGCGCCCGTCGCTGCCGCGGTGCCAGGCGGCATAGTCGGCGTACTGGATCGGCAACGGCGACAGCTGCGGCGCCCGCCCGCGCAGCCGCGCATCGAGCAGCCCGATCAGCTCGCGCTTCAGCAGCTCCATCGACCAGCCATCGACGATGGTGTGGTGGGCCACGATCAACAGGATGCCGTCGCTGTTGCGCGGCAGCCAGCAGATCCGGCACAACGGTCCGGTGGCCAGATCGAACGGCCGACTCGCGAAGTCGTTGGCGAAGCGCTCGATCGCACCGGCATCGTCGCAAGCGGAGCTCGTGGTGGCCTCTAAGCAAGCGGAGCCCGTGGTGGCCTGCGTGCACGCGCCGTCTCCGTCTTCGGCGACCAGCCGTTCCAGCCGACCGTTCCAGCGTTCGTCGATCACCTGCACCAGCCGATCAGCGACCAGCGCGAACCGCGTCCGCAACGGTTCGTGCCGCGCGACCAGGTCGCCAACTGCCGCTTCCAGCACCGGCTCGAGCGGCTCGGTCCGGCCGTCGGCGGCGATCCGAAGCGCCGCCATGACGTTGAACGCCGATGACTGCGGGTCCAGCCGATGGAGGAACCACAGCCGCTCCTGGGCCGGCGATGCCGGGACCGGCAACTCGCGCCCGACCGGGACGATGGCCGCGGTCGGCGCCAGGGACGGCGCCGCTCCGAAATCAGGTCGGACCTCGGCATCGATGCGTGCGGACAGCGCCTCGAGCGTGGGGGTGTCGAACAGCTGCCGCACCGGCATCACGACCGGCCACTGCCGCCGGATTCGCGAGACCAGCTTGACGGCGAGCAGCGAGTGTCCGCCGAGCGCGAAGAAGTCGTCGGTGGCGGCGACGGTGCCGAGGTTCAGCACCTCGGACCAGATCCCGGCCAGCAGCCGCTCGGTGTCCGACTGCGGCGCCCGGCCCTGCGGTGCGGACGCGACCTGCATCGTCGTGTCGGGCGCCGGCAGCGCCTGGCGATCGATCTTGCCGTTGGGCGTCAGCGGCAGTGCGTCGAGGACGACGAAGGCCGTGGGCACCATGTACTCCGGCAGCCGCCGGCGCACGGCCTCGCGGCTGCGCTGCACCAGCTCTTCTCGCACCGGCTCGTCGCCGTCGATCACGATCGTCTCGGCCACCACATAGGCAACGAGTCGCGCGTCGCCGGCTGCCGCGCCGTCGTTGCGGGCGACGACGACCGCCTGGCGGACCCCCGGGACCGCGGCCAGCGCCGCCTCGATCTCGCCCAGCTCGATCCGAAAGCCCCGGACCTTGACCTGCTGGTCGCGCCGCCCGACGTACT
>JBEVJQ010000396.1:0-4227 GCA_040510055.1 Burkholderiaceae bacterium
ACGCCGTTGGCCCCGAGCATGCCGACGCCGAAATCGGCGATGTGCATCGACCCGCCCTTGCCGCCGTTGCAGCCCTCGGCGCGGCCGAACAGCTCGCACATCATCCGCGTCGTGTCGGCCCCCTTGGCGAGCGTGTGACCGTGGCCACGGTGGGTCGAGGTCAGCAGGTCGCGGCGTTCGAGATTGGCGCAGACGGCGGCGGCCACGGCCTCCTGGCCGGTCGACAGGTGCAGCGGCCCGCGAACGCGCGCGACCTGCTGGCGATCGGCCTCGAGGCCCCAGGCGGCGACGCCGCCCTGGCTGGCGAGTTCGGCGGCTTCCTCGAAGGCGCGGATCCGCGTCATCGTGCGCCACAGCGACAACAGCCGCTCGCGCCGCGCCGCGGTGTCGACGGTCGGGTTCATCGGTCTCCTCGCTCTCGAGACATCGCGCCGCCCGCCCGTGGCGCTCGACGCTGTGGCCCCGGGATGATACCGGGGCTCGCCTCAGGGATTCCCGGAGGCGAGCGCAGCCGCCGCAGTGGCGAGCGACCCGGGATCGAGATCGGGCAGCGGGAGTGGCGTCGCCGGCTGGCGGCCGTAGTTCCGCTTCGACGTCCGGGCGTAGGCCGGGTCGTAGTGATTGACCATGATCCGCTCGAACAGCAAATCGATCAGTCGCGCGTCGGCCAACGCCTTCCAGGCCTCGAACTCGTCGCGCCCGACGAGCGGGACCAGGTGCTGCAGCCGCTCGAGCATCGCGCTCGGATCGGCCGCGAAATGGCCGAAGTCCTCGTTCCAGACCCGCACCCGCTCGGCCATCGGTACGGTCAGCGAATAGACGCGCCGCGCCCGATGCAGGCTCTCGAACAGCGCAGTCGGAAGTTGCACGGCACCGATCTTCTTCGACTCGGCTTCGACCCAGACCGGGCGGGCGCGATCGAACGCGCGCAATCGGGCAAGCAGTTCCGACTCGAACAGCTTCTGGCCCGGCTGCTCGGTGCCGGGGATGGCACCGATCAGGCTGCCGCGGTGGCGCGCGAGGCCCTCGAGGTCGAGGACCTGCTCACCCGCGGCAGCCAGCGCGCCGAGCAGCCGCGTCTTGCCGCAACCGGTCGGCCCGTTGAGGACGCGGTAGTCGAAATCACGCGGCAGCGATTCGAGACTCGCGATCACCCAGCGCCGGTACCGTTTCCAGCCGCCATCGAGTCGATCGGTACGAAAGCCGATGGTCTGCAAGGTGTCGGCCCAGAGGCGGCTGCGCTTGCCGCCGCGAAAGCAGTAGACGAGGATCCGGGCGTGGGCCGGCAGTGGGGCGAGCGTCTGGTCCAGCGCGTCGGCCATGTTGCGCAGCGAGTCGGCGACGCCGCGCAGATAGGCGCGGTGGCGATCGGCCTTGTAGAGAATCCCGACCTGGGCGTACTGGTCGTTGCCGACGACCGGCAGGTTGATCGCTCCGGGCAGATGATCGTCGGCGTACTCGCGTGGGCTGCGCGCATCGATCACCAGGTCGTAGTCGGCGAACTCGCGTATTCCGAGATCGGCCGTCCGGATCACGTCGCCTGGTTCAGGCCGGGGTTCGGTGGGGCCTGTTCCGGGCTCGGGCTCGGCTGGACCTGCTTCGGGGAGGGACTCGGCGCGGCCTGCGTCGGGCTGGGACTCGGCAGGGCTTGCTTCGGGCTCGCGCTCTGCTGCTTTGGCCCCCGGCTCGTTCGGGCAGTCGATCGCGACGCGTGCCGCTTCCCCGGTCGTCGGTCCGGCCGGCGCCGACAGGCGCGCGTGCTCCATCGATCGGACAGACGATGGAGCAGCGGTCGAGTCGGTCATGAAGCACTCCGGTCCGAGGACTCAGGACACGTCGAAGGGTGGACGAAGGGACACGGCGCGTTACGGGAGAGTGGAACCACGAACGGGGACAACGCAAACGACGACGGGGGAGGGAGGCGAAACGACGAAGGGGAGGGACCGAAACGACGAAGGGATGGGAGAAGGACCCGAGACCGACGACACCGTTCAGGTGGCGGGCAGCGTAAATCCGATCCGCACGCCGCCGCGACGGTCGTTGGCGACCACCGTCCCGCCGTGGAAGTTCGCGATCAGTTGCACCAGATGCAGTCCGAGGCCGAGGTGGGAAGAACCGGTGCGACTGTCGCCGTCGGCCCGGACCGAGACCAGCGATTCGAACAGATCGCCACCGCGACCCGGGGGTAATGCCGGGCCTTCATTGTCCATCACCAGCCGCCACGCTGCTTCGCCGCCGCTGTCCGTGAGCGGTCCGATTTCGAGGACGACCTCCGATCCGGGCGTGGCGAAGTCCGCGGCGTTGGCGGCGAGCTTGTCCAGCGCCTGGGCGACGGCGTCGCCGATCGCAATGCAGGGCGCCGCGGCAACGCTGGCCTGGAGCCGCCAGCGATGGCCGGGATAGGCCATCGCATAGCCCTCGATGCAGCCGCGGCCGATCGCGATCAGGTCGACCGCTTCGAGATCGCGGGCCTCGAGCAGCGATTCGAGGCTCGAGGCCGCGCTCATCGCGGCGAGGATCTGCTCGAGGCGGGCGGCACCGTCGAGAGCTCGCTGGCCATAGCGGGCGACGGCAGCGGAATCGTTGCGGACGTGCTCGGTCTCCAGCGTCAGGTTCTCCAGCGACGAACGCACCACCATTACCGGCGTTCGCAGTTCGTGGACCAACCGCGACCGCAGGCGCGTCAGGTAAGTCTGGTGTTCGCGCAAGCGGTCGAGCACGCGCGCGTGACTGGCGGCTAGCAAGCCGATCTCGTCGTGCCAGCGAGACGCGGGCACCGTACCGACGACCCGTCCGCGGGCGTCGATCGCGTTCTCGGCGGCGCGATGCAGGCGGGCGATCCGGCGCACGGTCAGCGTCGCGACGCCGAGCACGGCCAGTACGCTCGCGGCGAACGCGGCCAGGACGAGCCCGGACAGCGACTCGATGGTGGCCAGCCCCGGCGCGGCGCGCGCCAGGGTGGTGTCCTCTAGCACGAGCGCGCCGGCCACGCGGCCGTCGACCCAGATCGGCTGGGCGGCGGTCAGCAGCCAGACCGGCAGGCCGCCCGCGGCCGCGATCGGAACACTGGCTCGCGTGGCCACGCCGGCCAGCGCGCCGGCGAGGGCGCTGGCCGTCGCATCGATCTCGTCGCGCCGGCCCGGCGGCGGTTCGCGCGGATCGCCGCTCACGATGACCGGCGGCTGGTCTCGATCGGCGGCGCGGTGCGTCGCACCGGTGAATCCGATCACCAGCCGGGCGAGCCAGGCACTCCAACCCTGAGGCGGGGGCAACTCCCGCGGAGGCGTGCCGCGCTCGGCCAGGATCCGGCCGTCGGCAGCGTGGACCCGGACCGTGCCGCTCGACCGTTCGAACGCCCGCATCAGGTTCGCGCGGCGCGATTCGGCCACAGCCGCCATGGCCATCGGGGCCTCCGGATCGTCACGGTCAGCCAGCAGCCACCAGCCCGAGTCGGCCCGGGCCTCGATCCGACGCGTCCCGAGGTAGTCGACATCATCGACCTGGAGCCGGATCAGGCGCCCGTCGTCGGGAAGCGCCTGCTGCGCCCTCCAGCCGCCGCGCGCGCTGGCCTCGAGGGTCACCGGGTAGCGCCGCTGACCGCGCCCCTCGGGCCGCTCGATTCGACCCTCGCTCCGCCCTTCGCTTCGGCCTTCGATCCGCCCTTCGGGCTGCCGCTCGATGCGCCCGTCGATTGGCCCCTCGGGGCGCCCGGTCCGATCGGCGTCGAGCAACCGTGACCAGTCGCCAGCATCGCCGACGGTGACGGTCAGTGAATCGCCGGCGGCGATGACCGGCGCCCTCGGGATGGGCTCGAGGTCCAGGTCGCCGGGCGGCACCAGTCGCTCGTCGCGGGCCCGGACGACGACCCAGCGCTGCGCGCTGCGACCCCGGCCTTCACGCAGCACCGCGGCCTCGACCTGCAACGTGTCGGCCGGCGCATCGTCGATCCGGTCGACCGGCAGCGTATGCCATTGCCACTGGCCTTCGTCGCCCCAGCCGCCGGTCGCCAGCGCCTCGGGCGGCTTGCCGACGGCCGTCACCGCGACAGATTCGACGCCGGCTGGAAGCCGGATTCCGTCACCCGGATCGAACAGATCGATCCGGTCGTCGAGCGACGCCGCCAGCCCGCGCGCGGCAACCTGGAGGTTGTCGACCTGGAGCTCGCGGGCCAGGCCGGCCCCTGATTCGTCTTATCGCAGAGAAAGGACTGGCAGAGCACGGAGTCGC
>JBEVJQ010000397.1:0-3159 GCA_040510055.1 Burkholderiaceae bacterium
ACGATCGGCGAAACGAAAAGGGTGTCAAACAGGGCGCGCGGCTCGGGTCGGCGCCGCCAGACCCGAGCATTGCCTAGCCGGGCCGTTCCTGCAACGATGACCGGCACGGTCGAAGGGGTCGACCGCGCCGACGGCCGGTGCCGGCCGACGGGCGTCCGCGCGGCAGGTTGCTTCAGCGGCAGTTTCCCTCAGCGCCAGGTTGCCTCAGCGGCTGCCTCAGCGGCAGTTTGCCTCAGCGGCAGTTCGCCTCAGCGGCGCTCGATCTCGACCTTGAGGCTGCCGACCTTCTCGACCATCCCCGACAGCACATCGCCGGGCCCGACGGCGGCCACGCCCTCGGGCGTCCCGGTGAAGATCAGGTCGCCGGGCTCGAGGCGCCACAGCGCCGACAGGTGCTCGATCACCTCGCCTACGTTCCAGATCAGCTTGTCGACGTCGCTCTCCTGCCGGACCTTGCCGTTGACCTCGAGCGCGATCCGGCCCTTGTCCATCCAGCCGGTCTTGGCCATCGGGTAGATCGGGCCGATCGGGGCCGACTTGTCGTAGGCCTTGCCGATCTCCCAGGGCCGGCCTTGCTTCTTGGCCTCGCCCTGGAGGTCGCGTCGCGTCATGTCCAGGCCCACGGCCCAGCCGTAGACGTGATCCTTGGCATCGGCCGCCTTGATGTCGGCGCCGCTCTTGCCGATCGCCGCGACCAGCTCGATCTCGTGATGGAGGTCCTTGGTCCCGACCGGGTACGGAATCCGGCCGGTCTCGCCCTCGGCGATGAAGACGATGGCGTCGGCCGGTTTCAGGAAGAAGAACGGCGGCTCGCGGCCAGTGAAGCCCATCTCCTTCGCGTGCTCGACGTAGTTGCGACCAACGCAGTAGATCCGCCGCACCGGGAACTTCCCTGTCTCGCCGACCACCGACAGCAACACCTGGGGCGGGGCGGGAACAACGGTCGCGGACTGGGCTGCCATGGTCGACTCCTGATGCTGTTGGACGGAAGTCGACGATGGTAGCCGCCCTGCCGCTGGCTGTGGCCGCGGCGGACCGAGCCGCAAGTCGCGGGATCGTCAGCTGGCCGACCGGTCGTACTGGGCGAGCGCCCACACCAGCCTGCTGGCGATCGGCAACCCACGGGCGTTCAAGGCGACGCTCAGGACGAGTTTCTGAGGTCTTGCTGCTGATCCTCTGCGTGATCGGGCTGCCGCGGCTGTCCCATCACGGGTGCTACTTCCGGCTCTTTGCCAGCTCGGTCTGCAATGCGGTCACCACTTCGGTGCCGACGATCGACGAATGCTTGTCGATCACCGGCTTGACCTTGTCGCGAAACTTCTGCAGTTCGGCGCCGGTGATCTCGGTCACCTGCATGCCGCCCTTCTTCAGCTGCTCGAGCGCCGCGGCATTCTGTTCGCGGGCCGAGGACCGTTGCACGGTCGTCGCCTCGGCGGCGGCATCGGCCAGAAGCTTCTTCTCGGCATCGGACAGCTGGCCCCAGAGCCGCTTGCTGACGATCACCGCCTGCGGGTTGTACTGGTGGTTGGTGATCGTCAGGTGCTTCTGGACTTCCTGGAACTTGTTGGCGAGGATCACGCTCAACGGATTCTCCTGGCCGTCGATCGCGCGCTGTTCCAGGGCCGCGTAGACCTCGGGGAACGCCATCGGCGTCGGATTCGCTCCGAGCGCCGTCACCCAGTCGATATTGATGGCGTTCGGGATTACGCGCAGCTTGAGGCCGGCGATGTCTTCGATCCGGTTGATCGGCCGCCGTCCGTTGGTCAGGTTGCGAAACCCGAGCTCCCAGTAAGCCAGGCCGTGAATGTTCTTCGGCTCGAGCTTCTCGAACATCATCTTGCCGAACGGCCCGTCGACGACCCCATCGGCTTCCTGCGCCGACCCGAACATGAACGGTAGGTCGAACACGGCGAACTCCTTGGCCTGCGCGGCCAGGATGCCGGCGTTCATCGATGCCATCTCGAGCGTGCCTCCTTGCAGCGCCGAGACGTTCTGCGCGTCGCCGCCGAGCACGCCACCCGGGAACAGGCTGACCTTGATCTTCCCGCCCGACCGGGAGGACACGAGTTCGGCGAACTTCTCCATCCCGAGGACTATCGGATGGCCCTTTGGATTCTGCGTTGCGAACTTGATGGTCCGCGGTTTGACATCCTGGGCCATGGCCATGGCCAGGCTCCAGGGCGCCAGTGCGGCGATTGTCAGCAGCCATTGCAACCCGTGTCGTCGCAGGCCCATTCGTAGCGGCCCGGTTGTTGGCGAGCCCGTTGGTGGCAGGCCGGTCCGCGGCAGCCCGGTTCGTGGCGGCCATTCCCGTCGGGGCGTGTGTCGCTCCATCGTCGTCTCCCTGTTTGTTCGTTCGTCGATCGGCAGCCGCTGCATCACGCGCGCAGGCGAGCCACCTAGCCGCCGTAGAACCACTTAGCCGGCACCGTTACCAGCGCCGGAAACAGCACCATGAGGAGCAGCACGAGAAATTCGGCCACGATGAACGGCAGCACGCCGCGGGTCACGTCGTCCATTCGCATCCGGCCGACACCAGCCACGGTGTTCAGCACTGTCCCCACCGGCGGCGTGATCAGCCCGATCGAGTTGTTGATGATGAACAGCACGCCGAAGTAGACCGGGTCGATACCGGCCTGCTTGACCACCGGCATCAAAACCGGCGTCAGGATCAGAATCGTCGGCGTCATGTCCATCGCGGTCCCGACGGCCATGCACAGCAGCATGATCGCCAGCAACAGCAGCGTCTGGTTGCCCATGACCGGCTCGAGCAGCCCGATCACCTTGCTCGGCAAGTCGGCCACTGTTATCAGCCAGGCACTGACCATGGCTGCCGCGACCAGGAACATGATCACCGCCGTGGTCTTGGCTGCCGTCAGGAACACCGCGTAGAGCTCGTGCAGCCGCAATTCGCGCTAGACGAAAGTCGCGACGATGAACGCATAGACCGCGGCCACGACCGCGGCCTCGGTCGGCGTGAAAACGCCGAAGCGCAGGCCGACCAGGATGATCACCGGCAGCAGCAGCGCCCAGACGGCGTCACGCGCCGCGGCCATGACCTCGGCGCCCGTCTTGCGCGCCGGCGGGACGATCATCTCCTTGCGGACCAGGATCATCCAGGTGAGCCAGAGGGCGGCGCCGATCAGGATCCCGGGGACG
>JBEVJQ010000398.1:0-2537 GCA_040510055.1 Burkholderiaceae bacterium
GCTGGGCTTCTACTCCTCGGCCCAGTGCGTGCCCGTCGCCGCCAAGGTCGAGCAGCTCAGGAAGTTCATGTGGATCACCACCTGCATCTCGACCGCCGTGCTCGAGAACCGCAATTTCAAGTACGTGTTCCGTCCTCAGGTCAGCGGCCAGCTCTACGGCAGGGCCGCGACGGACTTCATCGCCCACTACGCCAAGGAGAAGTTCGGCAAGGATCCCAAGGAGCTGCGCGTGGCGATCATCCACGAAGACGGCTCCTATGGCGTCGACGTCGCCCAGGGCGACGAGATCGGCGCCAGGAAGCACGGCTTCAACATAGCGCTGAAGGAGGGCTATTCGATCAGCGCTCCCGACCTTTCGGCGCTGGTCACCAAACTCAAGCGCGCCCGGCCCGACGTCGTCTTTCACACCGGCTACAACCCCGACATCACCCTGCTGCTGCGCCAGGCGCGCGAGCAGGGGCTGAGGTTCGGCGCGCTGGTCGGCCTGGGCGCGGGCTATGGCGTCTACGACAAGCTGAAGGAGAGCCTGGGCGCCGACGCCAACTACCTGTTCAACATCGATCCGATCTCGATCTGGCTCGCCAACCCCACGACGCTCGACCCCAGCCTGCCGGCGCTCATCAAGATGGTGGGCGACGAGTTCGACAAGATCCGGCCCGGCGTCGCCGTTCGCTCGGCGCATGTCGGCACGTCGGCCTCGACCACGTACCTGTTCCTGTCGGAAGTCCTGCCGCGCGCCATCAAGAAGTATGGCGGCATCGACTCGGAAGCGCTGCGCCAGGCGGCGCTCGAGCTCGACCTGCCGGACGGGGCGACGATGCTCGCCTTCGGCGTCAAGTTCGAGGGCCCCGAATCGACGTTGGCAGGGCAGAACACGCGCGCCTTCCCGGTGATCATTCAGTATGTCGACGACAAAGCCCACGTCGTGTGGCCGCCCAGCCAGCGACAGCGCGAACCGGTGCTGCCCCTGCCGTCCGGCATGACCTACAGCTATCGGTAGAGGCCGGTTTCGTTTGTACGTTTTCCATAGCTACTGACTGGTCGGAAGCAGAATTGGGACGCACGAACAAGCCGGGGGACCCGGAGCCCGGAAATCGACTTGCACGAGCGCTATAATTGGCCGCCGCCAGTAAGAGGGCGGCGTACTTGCAGGGGGGACGATGGATCCCTTGAGTTTCTCGACCAAGGACTTTCCGCCATGCGACCAGCAAGCCGCGTGGTGCGAGTGGTTTCAGCCGGTCTTCGATGTGCATTCGGAAGACAGCAAGTCGCCGCGGTTCGACGCCGAGTATTCGGTATGGCGACTTGGTGACGTGAGCGTGACCTGGGCGTCGGCGCCCGCAGCCCGGACGGTCCGCACGGCAACGCATCTGCGCCATAGTCCGATCGATCATTGGGTCATCACTTATTGTCCGGAAGGCACCACGACGATTTCCACGAAGGAAGGACAACTCGATGCGCGTCCCGGCGTACCCTTCGTGTGGTCCCTAGGACAGCCTTCGGACAGCCGCCGTGAGGCTGCGGCGCGCATGCAGCTCTACCTGCCGCGCGATTCGTTCTCCGAAATCTCGGCTGCCCTGGACATGGCGACGGGGTCGGCGCTGGCCGCGCCGGCGGGGCGCATGCTCGCTGACTACATGGTGCTGTTGAAGCGCAACCTTGCCGACTTGACGCCGGAGAACGCCGCCCGGCTGCCAAACGCCATCAAGGCCATGGTGGCGCTCTGCGTGGCGCCGTCGGCCGATCAGGCGGCCAGGGCATCGAAGCAGATCGACCTTACGCTGATGGAAAGGGTGCGACGGGCGGTCCGCAAAAACCTGCACTCGTCGTCGCTCGGACCCGACAAGCTCTGCCGTGAATCGGCCATGTCGCGGTCCAAGCTCTATCGCGTGCTCGAGAGCGAAGGCGGTGTCGCCCAGTACATTCAGCGGCATCGGCTCATGGAGGGCTTCCGCATGCTGTGCGACGTCTCGAGCAACCAGGCGATCGGCAAGGTGGCCGAGGCGCTGTGCTTCGCCGACTCATCGAGCTTCAGCCGGATCTTCAGGCGGGAATTCGGACTGAGCCCCAGCGACGTGCGGGCCGCTGCGCTGGCCGGACTCGCCCCGGTCGCTTCGCCGCGACGAGCCACTGGAGCCGAAGCCCACAGTTTCGGCGATTGCCTGCGCGCCTAGAGCCGCACGGCCTGCTTCACGCCTTTGGTGTAATGGAAACGACCACGACCTGGCTGTTGATGGCCGTCAGGCTGTCGCCGACGGTCACGCGCGAAAGCTGGTCGCGGCCAGCCTGTGTCGGGACGCTGTAGGTGCGCACCGGACCGCTGGCGGGATTGACCAGTGTGATGGTATTCGCCGCCGGGTTGACGCCCACCACCCACCAGGTGCCGACAGCCTGGGACGCCGAGACGCCGGCGAGATTCTGGCCGGCCGAAGCGGTGCCGACCACACTTACGTCGCGATTGGGCGGCGTCGGCGTCTTGCGATCCGAAAGCACGAAGCTCAACCGATCCTCGAGGGCGATCGACACCATGTCGCCGA
>JBEVJQ010000399.1:0-3714 GCA_040510055.1 Burkholderiaceae bacterium
GGCTGCTTGCGCGACGCCAGGTCCCGAGCGCAAGCGACTCAGGCGCGCCGCAAGCGTCTCAGGCGTCGCACCCGACTCAGGCGTGTCAAGCCCATTCAAGCGCGTCGCACCCGACTCAGCAGGCACGCCGCACCGACTCAGGCGTGTCGCGACGGACCCCGTCATTCCCGCGGCGGCTTCGCCTGCTCCGCCCGGATCCGCCGCCTGCGCCGCGGGTCGTCGTTCGACGTCTCGAGGTAGCGCTTGGCGCCAAAGAAGCCGATCAGCGCCGCGGCGATCAGCCCCATCGCCGCAAGCGTCAGGTAGAAGCCGGTCCTCGAATGGATCCCCGGAAGGAACTCGAAGTTCATTCCGAAGATCCCGGTGATCAACGTCAGTGGCATGAAGATCGCAGTGATCACGGTCAGCACGCGCATGATCTCGGCGGTCCGGTACGAGGTCGCCGAGAAGTGCAGCTGGATCGCCGACTCGACCGACGATTCCATCGCCGCTGCATGCCGGAGGACGCGCCGCACGTGCTCCTCGACGTCGGTGGCGCGCACGGCCAGAGAGTCGGAGAGCGGCGGCAGCAGCGACCCCGGCACATCGAATCCCCCGGCATCGGGCATCGCCTTGCCGGCCTCCATCTGCGCGGCCCGGACCGGATCGCGTTCGTCGGCGTCGGCCCGTTCGCTGCGCTCGTCGCGCCACTCCTGGATCGCGTCGAGCTGCTCCTCGCAGAGGTTCTGCAGGCGTCGCAACTCGGTGCGGGCATCGAGCAGCGGGGCCCAGTCGCGAAACGCATGGCGCGGATTCAGCAGGCGGCGCTGCAGCGATTCGAGTTCCTCGGTAAGCGGCTGGCGCAGCTCGAGGTAGCGATCCACCATCCCCGAGAGCAGGCGGAACATCAGCTCCTCCGGTGTCGCCGGCAGCCGGATCCCCGCACGGTCCGCGGTCAGCAGTCGTTCGCGATGAAGCGCGAACAGCCGGCTGTCACCGGGGCGGATCGTCACCAGGCATCCGGGCAGGACGAAGAACGTCACCGGGCGGGTGCGGATCCGCATCGGGCCGCCACGGTCCTCGTCGGGGACGCGCACCAGGCCACGGAAAACGATCATCTCGTAGCGCTGGGTCGAGTCGAAGAACGACGGATGATGGGCGTTCTCGCTGTCGGTGAGATGCTCGTCGAAGATCGCGGTGGCGGTCAGGGCGCGAACCGCGGTCGCCCACTGCCGGTCGCTGCCGCTGATGACGTCGATCCAGAGGAAGCCGCGCGCCGGCAGCCCTGACTGCGGCTCGCCCTCCAGCCTTGCCGCCTGCGCGGTGATGGTCATGAACGTGGGCGGGGGCGGCGCCGGCGCTTCAGGCGGCCTCTCGCCGTCTAGTGCCGTGCCGCCGCCAGCCCCGGTCGCGGCGGACTCCTGAGCCGTGGTCGTCGGCTCGGTCGTGGCCGATGCGCCGGTCTCCGCCGACAACCCGGTCGCGGCCGATATCCCGGCCACCGGCGATACCCCGGTCGCGGCCGACATCCCGGTCCCATGTGACGCCTGGCTCGCGGCCGATGCCTCGCTCACGGCCCGACCCGGCTGACCAACGCCATGGTCAACCTTCCTCGGCCAGCCAGCGCGCAGCGTCCAGCGCGAAGTAGGTGAGCACGCCGTCCGCCCCGGCGCGCTTCATCGCCAGCAGCGCCTCGAGCGCCACCGTCCGCTCGTCGAGCCAACCGTTGGCTGCCGCCGCCTTGATCATCGCGTACTCGCCGCTGACCTGGTAGACGAACGTCGGGACGCGAAACTCCTGCTTGACGCGATGGACGATGTCCAGGTACGGCAATCCGGGCTTGACCATGACCATGTCGGCCCCCTCGGCGAGGTCGAGAGCCACCTCGCGCAATGCCTCGTCGCCATTGGCCGGATCCATCTGGTAGGTCTTCTTCGAACTCTTGCCCAGGTTGCTGGCCGAGCCAACGGCATCGCGAAACGGCCCGTAGTAGCCTGAGGCGTACTTGGCCGCATACGACATGATCCGGGTATGGATGAAGCCTGCGGATTCGAGCGCGGCGCGGATCGCGCCGATCCGGCCGTCCATCATGTCGGACGGTGCCACGATGTCGACGCCGGCCTCGGCCTGGACCCGGGCCTGGCGGCAGAGGATTTCGACCGTCTCGTCGTTGAGTACGTAGCCGGAGTCGTCGATGACGCCGTCCTGGCCATGGCTGGTGAACGGGTCGAGAGCGACGTCGGTCAGCACGCCGAGGTCGGGAAAGCGCTGCTTGACGGCGCGAACGGCGCGCGCGACGAGACCGTCGGGATCGGTGGCCACGACCC
Source organism: Burkholderiaceae bacterium (assembly GCA_040510055.1). Taxonomy (GTDB): domain Bacteria; phylum Pseudomonadota; class Gammaproteobacteria; order Burkholderiales; family Burkholderiaceae_E; genus Lautropia. The sequence goes on from JBEVJQ010000399.1 coordinate 2,307, forward strand.
CATCGGGCGTCTTCAGTGACGGCTCGATCGCCGGGAACAGCGCGAGCACGGGGATCCGTGCCGACGCGCAGCGCTCGGCGACGGCCAGCAACTGATCGACCGTGTGCCGGTGGACACCGGGCATCGACGGCACTGCCAGCGGTGCGCCGGCGCCCGGCGCCTCGTGGACAAAAGCCGGATAGATCAGGTCGTCGACCGTCAACCGGTGCTCGGCAACGAGGCGGCGAATGAAGTCGTCACGGCGGTTGCGGCGCAGGCGCGTCGCTGGAAAGGCGCCGGTGCTCGGCAGTCGATTCGTGGTCATCGTCTTTCTCGTTCGGGTCTGACCGGTTCGGCCGCCGCCGCGACGCGATCGTCGTCAGTGGCGACCGGGACCGAAGGAGCAGCGACGGAAGTGCCCGATGGCGCCAGTTGTCCCGTGATCCAATGCTGCAGTTCGACGATGCCGGTGCGTGACAGGGCGGAGAACGCGATGACCTCGGTCGGCGCGCCGCGGCCGGCGAGCGCCGGATCCCGCGCGACCCGGCGGCAAGCCTCGGCGACCTGCATCCTGCCGAGCTTGTCGCTCTTCGTCAGGACGGCGGCGACCGGCAGCCGGTCGGGGGCCCAGCTGAGCAACTGGCGGTCGAGAACGGTCAACTCGCGGCGAATATCGATGATCATCACGACGGCACGCAGGCAGGTGCGGTTACGCAGGTAGTCGCCGGCGAGCGCTTGCCAGACCCCCTTCGACGCCTGGGGCGCTGCAGCGTATCCGTATCCCGGGGTATCGACGAGGAAGCCGCGCTCGTCATCTTCGGGACCGAGCGCGAACAGGTTCAGCGCCTGCGTGCGACCGGGGGTGCGGCTGGCGAACGCAAGCCGGCGCCGGCCGCAGAGCAGGTTGATGCAGGTGGACTTGCCGGCATTGGATCGGCCGACGAATGCGATCTCGGGCAACGCCGCGGGATTGGCCGACTCGAGCTGGCGCGAGGCGACGATCGTCTCGCGGAAGCGGGCCGAGGCGAGCAGCTCCATGGGGTCATTATCGTATAATCGAGGGTTTGCTGACCCTTGGAACGACGCAGGAGAAAACGGGTGATCGAGCAGCGACTCGCTGGCGTTCCATGCAAGGGTACCGATCGCGGCATCGTCCCCGACGCCGTCCGAGAGCGCGGGCAGGCTTTCGTCATCGGAACTGGTTCCTTCCGGGCAGTGCTCGGGCTCTTGGTCGCCGTGATCGTCAACGCCACGTTGCTCCCGACGTCGGTTCGCGCGCAGGCCCCTGCCCCCGCAGCGAAGCCGGACCTCCCGGCGAAGCCCGATCCGGCCAAGGCCGACAAGATCGCCCAGGAAGTCTGCGCTGCCTGTCACGGCCCCGATGGCAACAGCACGGCCCCCGCCAACCCGAAGATCGCCGGCCAGCATG
>JBEVJQ010000400.1:0-7338 GCA_040510055.1 Burkholderiaceae bacterium
TGGCCGTTCGGGCCGATGCCGACGTGGTCGGGGCGATCCGGAGCGCGCCCGAGGAGTTGCGGATCGATGTGTTTCGTGCCTCCGGCGCCGGCGGCCAGCACGTCAACAAGACCGAGTCGGCGGTCCGGATCACGCACCTGCCGACCGGGATCGTCGCCGAATGCCAGGACGATCGCTCGCAGCACCGCAACAAGGACAAGGCGATGAAGGTGCTGATCGCCCGGATCGTCGATGCGCGCGATCGCGAGGTGCGGCAGAAGGAGGCGGCCCACCGCAAGTCGCTGGTCGGCTCCGGCGATCGCTCCGAACGGATCCGGACCTACAACTTCCCGCAAGGGCGGCTGACCGACCACCGGATCAACCTGACGCTCTACAAGCTCGCCCTGGTGATGGATGGCGACCTCGACGAGGTCACCGACGCGCTGATCACGGCGCAGATCGCCGAGCAGATGGAGGCGCTCGAAGACGACCGCTGACGGCGGGCGCCGCTGCCCTTCGGGCTCCGGCGAGCAGGACTCGGCCGGCCACGGCCGGGGCCAGCAGCGTCCGTGGCGGCGCCAGCAGTCGCGCCACCCGCAGGAAGCGCTCGGCGACGACGGCGTCGTGGTGCGCAGTCTGCAGCACCCGGCGCAGCCACCGGCTGCGCAGGCGCGCGACGAGGCCGCCGTGCGGCCCCCCAGGCTGCATCTGGCGGTCGTTGCCGGCAGCGAGCGTCCACGGGGCATCGATCACCGCCGCGGCTGCGCGAAAAAAGCGCTGCTCGAGTCCTGCTTGCCCCTGCGCCAGGCAGCGTCTCAGCGCCAGTGCGTGCAGCGCCGCGACGCTCATCCCCTGACCGTAGACCGGACTGAAGTTGGCCAGGGCGTCGCCGATCACGAGCAGTCCGTCGGGCAGTCGCGCCGCGCGCTCGTAGTGGAGCCGCCGATCGGCCGCGAACGCATAGCCCCGAATCGGGCCGAGCGGTTGCGCGCGCTCGATCAGGTCGGCAACTTCGGGGACCGGAAAGGTCCGGGCGAACGCGGCGAACCCTGCATCGTCGAGCGGCGGCTGATCGCCGAAGTAACCGATCAGGGTGACGATCCAGCGGTCGCCTTCCTGGGCGAGCACTCCGCAGGCGCGGCGCTGGACCGGCGACGGCGAAACGCTGAAGAACATCCGGCCGCCGAGATCGCTGCGATCGCGCTTCAGGTAGCGGCTCGCATAGCGGATGCCGACGTCGACGCGCTCGACCGGTGGCGCGGCAAAGCCGTGCGTTGCGAGCCAGGCCGCCGTCTGCGATCGCGCGCCGCTGGCATCGACCAGCAGGTCGGCTGCGAGATCGACGATGCTGTCGCCAGCCGATGCCGCGATCCGGACGCCGGTGATCCGGTCCGACCGGAGCAGCGGCACGGCGACGCTGCAGCCCTCGATCAGCCGCAGGCGATGGTGGGCGACGACCACGCGGCGCAGCGCGCCTTCGAGCAGCGCGCGGCTCGCGTAGAGACTGGCGTCGGCGGCACCGGTGTCGAGATAGCCTCCGGCGGTGAAGAAGGTTCCGCCGCCTGACGGTGCCCCCTGCGCGCCGAGTGCTGCCGAGAGCCCCGGCAGCAGCGCTTCGATCGCGCGCTGGCCACTCGCGAGCAGCGCGTGGGCGTGGTGGCCCTGGGGCACGCCCGGGCGCGGTAGATCCGGCCGATCGCTGATCCTGTCGGGCTCGACCAGCACCACCTCGTCGGCATGATCGAGCAAGACGCGGGCGGCCAGCAGGCCGGCGATGCCGGCGCCGGCGACGACCACGCGGCCGAACATCGTTCGCGGTTCCACGAGCGTCAGCGCGCAACGATGCCCAGTTCCCGAAGCAGCGGCGGCACCAGGGCGAGTTCCGCGCGCAGGGCTTTGCTGGCGTCGGCCGATCCCGGCACCTCGGCCAGTTCGAAGCCAACCTCGAGCAGTGCGCGCCGGACATCGGCCCGATCGAGGGCGGCGCAGAACTCCGCTTCGAGTTGGGCGATCCTGGCTTGCGCGACGCCCGCCGGGGCCAGGAGCGCAGCCCACTGCCGCAGGCGGAACACCGGGCTGGTGTGGCCGAGTTCGACCAGCGTCGGCACCGCGGGCAGCACGGCGCTGCGGTCGTCGCCCGTGACGGCCAGGGCGATCAGGCGACCGAGACGCAGGTGCTGCAGCGCCGCCGGCGGGACCACGAAGCCGGCACTGATCTGGCCACCGAGCAGATCCTGCAACATCGGTCCCAGGCCGCGATAGCCGACATGGACCGCGTCGAGGCGCAACCGGTCGACCAGCAACGCATGACCGAGGAGGTGGGCCAGGCTGCCGTCGCCCCACGAGCCATAGTCGAGCCGTTGCCGCCGCGCCCGGTGGCTGAATCCGTCGAGGTCCGGCGCCCCGTCGGTCGCGCCGGTCACCAGCACCAGCGGGACCGGGCCGATACGGACGATCGGAACGAAGTCCTCGAGTGGCCGGTAGCGGAGGTCACGGAACAGCGCCGTGTTGTTGACCAGTACCTCGCTCGGCGCGAACAGCAGTGTCAGGCCGTCGGCAGCCGCGCGGCTGGCGACTTCGGCGCCGATCGTGCCCGCAGCGCCGGGCCGATGTTCGATGATCAGCGGCTGGCCGGTGCGCTGCTGCCAATGCGGCGCAATGGCGCGCAGCACCAGGTCCGACGGCCCGCCGGCAGCGAACGGGACGATCACCCGCAGCGGCTGGCTCGCGGCCAGGCCGGTCGCGGCGACGGCCGGCACGCTCGCCACCGCAGCCAGGGCCGGCGGCAGACAGGCGGCGGCGGCGCCTTGCAGCAGGATGCGGCGTGACCGGGGATGGGCGGGTCCGTGCATCGCGAGCTCCGTTGTCGATGAGCACGGCCCACGGTAGCGGCAGCCGGCCCATGGACACCATCCCAATCGCTGTCCAAAGACTGATGAATATCAGCGTCGGCCGCCCTCCTCCTGGACCACTGTCGCCAGCAGCGCGATCCCGCGCTGCAACCGGTAGCGGTAGGTCGGAAACGGAATGCCGAGCTCGACGGCGACCTGTTCCTGCTTCAACGCCGGCTCGGCGTAGGTGAGCCACAGCGCGCGGGCGAACTTGCGGTCGCGCGGGTGGCTTTCGAGCCGGCGGATCGCATCGAGCAGGCGCTGACGCAGTGCCTCGCCGGCCCCGGTGCCACCGCCGGTCAAGGCCAGCGCAGTCACCAGCGCCGAGCGTTCGAGCACTTCCGGTCGTCCGAGGTCGCGCAGTGCCTGGCGCAATGCGGCGGTGAAGGCAGCCTCGTCCGGCGCGGGCGCATGGCGGCCGGCGAACGGCTGCGGCCGGTACTGACCGGCGACCCAGGCTGGTGCCGGCTCGAACTGCCAGTCGTGGATGAACGCGCCGAAGCGCCGGCCATCGACCTCGAAGTCGGCGTCCGGGCAGCGGGCAAAGTTGACGCCGTCGAAATGCGGCTGCCAGAACGCCGGATCGGCCATGTACACCACGCTCCAGGCGGCTTCGGGATGCGTGATCAGGTGAGTGACGACATGCATGGCGGTGAGGTTGATCGCCGCCGTCACCGCCTGGTAGTGCTCGCGATGCATCCAGTGGCGCAGCAGCACGAGTTCCTCGCTGGGGGCGAGGGCGCGCTGAGCGCGCACGAACCCCCAGGCCGCGGCCACGGCCGGATCGGCGAGGTCGGTCGCGGCCATCCGGAAGCCGATCCGCAACATCAGCAGGAAGCCGTCGCAACCGTCGGCGGCATCGCGAAACAGCACGAACCCTTCGCGCTGCCGCTGCCACCAATGGCCAAGCCAACGCAGCGCTGCCTCGCCCTCATGGCGGCGCACGATTGCCGCCAGCAGGTCGAAGTCGTCGGACCGCGCCGCCTCGACCCGGTGCTGGCCAAGTGCCTTCCAGTCGAAGAACGGCTGCTTGTGCGGCGAATGGCGCATCACATAGAGGACCTCGGCCTGGAAGTGGAGTCGTCGCGTGCCGGTGCTGCGGGCAACAGCCTCGTACAGGTGCACGCACGCCTTGCGGGCGACACGGTCGGCGCGGCCCGGATCGCGCCAGAGGGCATCGGCCACCAGGACCTCGCGGACCAGTTCGTGCGGGACCAGCCCGGCCGGCGCGGCTGCCATGAATGTCAGTCGGCGCATCCAGTCGAACAACGACGGTGCGGCGTCGGCGCCGAGGACGGCCGCCAGCACGGCTTCGGTCGTATGACGAACGAACGCCGCTACCCGCAACGCGTCGCGCCGAAGGGGATCGACGACGTCGCGCAGGAACCGTTCGGCCAGCGCCTGCACGACCGCTGGGCCGGCGATCCCCTGGTCGATCCGTCCTCCCGACTGACGCGCAACATCGGCCAGCAGTCCGAGGGCCAGCGGATGGCCGCGGGCGTAGGCCAGCGCCGGCGGATGCGCCGCAGGGGCCAGTCCGCGCAACGACAACAGTTCCCGGGCATCGCCTTCGTCGAGTCCGTCGAGCGGCCGCACGTACAGCAATGGCGCCCAGCGGTCGTCATGCCGCCAGTCGTCGTCCGGACCTTCACGACCGGCACAGATCACCACCGAGGCCTCGGGCAATCGCGGCAGGTAGGTCTCGCGCAACCAGCGCTGTATCGCGCACAGCCGCTCGCAGGTATCGATGAGCAGCACCGCCGGCAATGCGTTGGCAGCGAGCCCACCACCGGCTGCCCTCGTGAATGACCGCGGCGTCGGGTCGATCAGCGCGCCGTCGACGGTGACCGTCCGGTGGCCGGCTGTTCGTGCCAGGTCCGCGAGGTGAGCGAGCAGGCGGCTCTTGCCGATCCCGCCGGGTCCGACGAACCAGAGCACGGCGAACGGGGGATGTGGCGCCGACAGCAGGCGACCGAACAAGGCCAACTCGTCGCGCCGGCCGACGAAACCGCGCCGGGCGGCGGCCGAAACGCGATCCCCGATCGTGGCCGTGCGGGTCGCGGACATTTGCGCAATGCCGCCCGCATCAAGGCGGGCCGCGCGAGGGCTACGGATGATGGCCGCCCGCTCACGCGGGCAACCCCCTCACCTAGTATGCGGCCAGCCTCGACGACGTACAACGGGACAGCTACGACTTGCTGCCTTTACGGCTCGCTCCGCGCCATCACGACAGCGGCCGTTCACGGCTGGCTCTGCGCCATTTCGACCCGCGGCCACTCAAGGCTGGCTTCGCGCCATCACGACCAGCGGCCACTCAAGGCTGGCTCCGCGCCATCAGCACCATCTGCGTACAGCGGAACATCGCCAACGTCCGGCCGGTCTCGACGTGGCTGACGAGGGCGTCCCAGACCTGGGTGGTGCGGCCCAGGTGGACCGGTGTCGCCGTGCATTCGACCCGACCGTCGCGCGCCGTTCCGAGATGATTCGACTTCAGCTCGATCGTGGTGAACCCGGCCGCGCCTTCTGGCAGGTGGACGACGCAGCCGTAGCCGCAGCAGGTATCGGCCAGCGTCACGATCGCGCCCGCATGGAGATAGCCGTTGGGCGCCATCAACTGCTGACCGATGATCATCTCGGCATGGACTCGTTCGCGGTCGACGCGGGTGAAGCGGATGCCGAGATGGCCCGGCAGCCGACCCTGGCTGCGCTGGTTGAAATCGTCGACGGTCCGGGAAAGGGACAGCGGCTCGCTCATGATCGTTACTCGTCCGAAGAGTCGTTCGTCGGTCGCGCCGACTGCCCTGTCGGCGCGATCGGCCCATCGCTGATTGATTGCGGTGCTCGACGGGTCCGACGGGCCTTCCTTCGGCAGCCCGTCACCAGCGCGTCGCCCGAACCGCGGCCGCCGTGGCCAGGCCGTAGAGCGCCATGCCGGCGGCGACCAGCCAGAAGTATCCTTCGACGCCGGTCCCTGCGGCGGCGAGCCAGGCCCCGCCGACGGCGATCAGTACCAGTCGCAGCGTCGCCGCCAGCACCGGGCCCAGCACCTTGCCCGATCCCTGCGAGGCGAAGTAGAGCGTCAGCCCGAAGCCGAACAACGCGAACGCCGGACCGACCACCTGGAGATAGTGATCGGCAATGGTCCGAACCTCGATGCTGGTCGTGAACCAGCGCGTCCACAGTTCCGGCATGACGGCGAGCGTCACCCCGATCAGGCCGAGCATCAGGGCCGAGACCGAGGCCGCGGTCCAGGCAACGCGGCGCGCACGATCGACGTTGCCGGCACCCATCGCCATCCCGACCATCGGTACCGAGGCGACGCCGATCCCGAACGAGATCGGGATCAGTATGAACTCGAGTCGCTGTCCGATCCCGTATCCGGCCAGCGCCGGAACGCCGAGTCGCGCGATCAGGCCGGTGAAGATCAGCATCGCCACCACCGTCTGCAGCGGCGACAGACAGGCGAGCGCCCCGACGCGCAGGATCGCGGCGAACAGGCCGGCCTGCGGCCTGCCGCCGGCCAGTGTCGGCCGCACCCGCGCGCCGTGGCGCTTCAGGTACCAGGCGAACACGCCGACGGCCACTGCGCTGGCGACGATCTGCCCCGTCGCCACGCCCGGCAGCCCCCATCGCGGCATGGGCCCCAGTCCGAGGCCCAGGATGCCGCCGATCGCGACCTGCAGCAGCGCTGCCGCGAAGATCACGACCGACGGGACCACCATGTCGCCGGAACCGCGCAGTACCGACGCCAGCGTATTCATCAGCCAGATCAGGAATGCGCCGCTGAACAGCGGAATCGCGTAGGTCAGCGCGAGTTCGAGGACCGGGCCACGGGCGCCGAGCAGCGACAGCATCGGCGCAGCGAACAGCACCAGCAGCGTCGAATAGACGACCCCGACCGCCAGCCCGATGGCCACCGCGTGCCAGGCCAGCGATCGGGCGCGCCGCTGGTCGTTGCCGCCGAGCGCGCGACTGATCGCCGACGAAACGCCGCCCCCCATCGCCCCCGACGACAGCATCTGGGTCAGCATGACGAACGGGAATACGACGGCCATCGCCGCCAGCGGTTCGGTACCGAGAACGCCGATGTAGTAGGTCTCGGTCATCCCGACGACCACCGCCACCATCATCGCAAGCACGTTGGGGACGGCGAGCCGGAGCAGCGTCGACAGGATCGGACCGGTCAGCAGCCGGCTGGACGGCGACGGCACCGCTGCGATCGCGGCGCTGGTCGTGGTGACCGTGGCGCCGGCGGCAGCCACGGCGCCGCCGGTCGCGTCAGCCGAGGCCTCGGGCATCGTAGTGTGGTGAATCAGAGAGTCGCAGGGCCATGACGAGGCGCAACGGGGCTAGCGCGAGGCGCGTGACCGGGTCGATACCCTGTCGGTATCGCCCGGTCGCGCAACGCCGCGATCGCCCCGTTTGGCCTCGCCCCGAAGGGGTTTGGCCAGATCGCGCCCGCGCGCCT
>JBEVJQ010000401.1:0-4820 GCA_040510055.1 Burkholderiaceae bacterium
CAGGCCGAGGACGGGCGCTGGCTCGACACGCGCAGCGGTCGCGAACTGCGCGCGGCCCTCTCGGAGATGCTCAGCGTCCAGGCCGGCGTCGACCTCGCAGTCGGCTGAACGGCCGGGCTTCTGGCGACCCCTCGGGTCCGACTCAGGCGGCCGTAATCCGCCCCGGAGGACGTCAACGATCCCGGGCGGCATCGATGACTCCGGCCGCCGCGGACGACCCCGACGGCCCTCGACGGACCCTGAGCGGCCCTCGACGACCTTCGTCGGCCCTAAACGACCGGACATAGAGCGGGGCCGTGATCAACTTCGCGCGGTGCGCGGTCAGAAGATCTGGTCGCGGACGTTGTCCTGCTTGACGACGCCCGTCCCCAGGCCGTCTTCGGTCACGCCGAGCGAGTTGATGCCCTGGCCGGGGCGAACCTCGGTGAGGTAGTACTCGCCGGCAATCTGGACGACCCCCGGCGGCGGCGGTCGCGGCGCTTCGGGCATCTTGTCGAGCACCTTGGCCATGTAGGAGATCCAGATCGGCAGCGCCAGGCCGCCACCGGTCTCGCGGTCGCCGAGCGAGCGCGGCTGGTCGAAGCCGACCCAGGCGACCCCGGCGACGCCGCTGCCGTAACCGGCGAACCAGGCGTCGTGCGAGTCGTTGGTGGTACCGGTCTTGCCGGCAAGATCATTGCGCTTGAGCGTGCGGTAGGCCTCGGTCGCCGTGCCGCGGCGGACGACGTCGCGCATCATGCTGTCGATGATGAAGGCGTTGCGCTCGTCGATGGCACGGAACTCCTCCTTGCCTGCCGTCGGCGGACGGCTGTGGGCGATCTCGTTGCCCGAGGCGTCGGTGACCTTGGAGATCAGGTACGGCTGGATCTTGTAGCCGCCGTTGGCGAAGATCGAGATCGCCCCGGCAAGCTGCCACGGCGTGACCGATCCCGCTCCCAGCGCCATCGTGAGGTAGGCCGGATGCCGTTCCGGTACGAACCCGAACCGGGTCAGGTAGTCCTGGGCGTAGTCGGTCCCGATGCTCTGCAGCAGCCGGATCGAGACCATGTTCTTCGAGCGGGCGAGCGCCGTGCGCATCGACATTGCACCCTCGTACTTGCCGTCGTAGTTCTTCGGCTCCCAGAGCTGGCCGCCGGTCGTCGCCGGGTCGAGGATGATCGGTGCGTCGTTGACGATGGTGCTCGCCATGAATCCCTTCTCGAGCGCGGCCGAGTAGATGAACGGCTTGAACACCGAGCCGGGCTGCCGGACACCCTGGGTCGCGCGGTTGAACTTGGAGCGGGCGAAGTCGAATCCGCCGACCATCGCGCGGACCGCACCGTCCTGCGTATCGACCGAGATGAAGGCGGCCTCGACCTCCGGACGCTGGCTGATTTCCCACCCGCCGGTCCCTTCCTGGATCCGGACGACGGCGCCGGGCCGCAGCTGCCGGTCGGCGGCGTTCTTCGGATTGAGCCAGCGCGCGACGAACTTGAGTCCGTCGCCGGTGATGTCGAACGCCGCCTGGCGGCCACGGCTGATCGTGACGCTCTTGGCATCAGCCTTGACGACCACGGCTGCCAGCATCTCCCCCTCGTCACCGGCCTGGTCGACGGCATCGACGATCAGTTCCTCGCGGCGCGCCGGATCGGCCGGCAGTTCGATGTAGGCCTCGGGTCCGCGGTAGCCGTGCTTGCGGTCGTAGTCGGCCACGGCCTTGCGGACCGCCGACATCGCCGCGTTCTGGTCACGGGCGAAGATCGTGGTGTGGACGTTGAGCCCGGAGGTGTAGGCCTCCTCCTTGTAGAGGTCCACCGTCAGCACCCGCGCCATTTCGGCCGCCCACTGCGCATCGAGGGGCAGGGCCAGCCGCTCGGGACGGACGCGGATTTCCTCGTCGCGCGCACGGTCCAGTTCGGCGGCGTTGATGAACCCGAGCTGGTGCATCCGCGCCAGCACGTAGCTCTGGCGCTCCTTGGCGCGGCGGGGGTTGACGATCGGGTTGAAGCTCGACGGCGCCTTCGGCAGGCCGGCGAGCATTGCCATCTGGGCCGTCGACAGTTGCTGCAGCGGCTTGCCGAAATAGGTCTCGGCCGCGGCCCCGAAGCCGTACGAGCGCTGTCCGAGGAAGATCTGGTTGGCGTAGATCTCGAGGATCTGGTCCTTGGTCAGCGCATTTTCGATCTTCCACGACAGCAGCATCTCGTAGATCTTGCGGACGTAGCTGCGTTCGCGTGACAGGAAGAAGGTCCGGGCGACCTGCATGGTGATGGTGCTGCCGCCCTGTGCCCGGCCACCGGCCCGGACATTGGCGAGCGCTGCCCGAGCCATCCCGGTGACGTCGACGCCGGAATGCTCGAAGAAGCGGTCGTCCTCGGCCGCGAGGATCGCCTGCTTCATCCGCTCGGGGAAATCGGCGATCCGCACGACCGTGCGCCGCTCCTCGCCGAACTCGCCTATCAGCATCCCGTCGGCGCTGAAGACGTGCATCGGCACCTTCGGCCGGTAGTCGGTGAGGACGGTGATCGGTGGCAGCCGGTTGCCGGCGAGCACGACGGCCAGGCCGACGACCAGCGCAGCAGAGGCCGCGGCCGCGAGCGGCAGCCCGACGATCCACGCCACGATCCGCCAGCCGCGCCCCGGCCGTCTCGATTCCCGCGACTTCGATGAACCCGCCGACCGGCTGTCGCCATTGCCTGCGCGTATGGCGTCCGCCCGGCGCGAATGTCGGGCATCGCTGCGAGAGTGTGCGGGAACTGTGGTGCGTTTGTCGGAGGTCATCGGGTGGAAGGCTTGGGATGCGACGCCATGGTGGCACCAGCGGTACCGACAGGCTATGGCCTGGCAGCCACGGTCGGGAACGTCGCCAGCACCACCGGTCTAGTGAAAACGACTGGTACTCGGCTGGCGACGACGGGCGGAGTGGAACGAGTGATCGGTGGTGGCAGTACCCGGTTTCTCGCCGGCGGTTTTCTCTACAGTGGCTTCGCGCCGGCAGGCAACGGCCCGAATGCGCCGCGAAACGCGCCTAAGGCGTTGATTTCGCAGAGTTTTAAGACGTTCTGAGGTGTTCCGTGGGGCTCGAAATTTCCTCGCTATTCAAACGAAAGCCAGCGCCGCTGCTCGGGATCGAGTTTAGTGCCTCGGCCGTAAAGGTCGTGGAACTGGCCCCTGGTCGGCAGACGGCGATGCGCCTCGAACGCTACGCCATCGAGCCGATCGAGCGCGGGGCGATCGTCGACGGCAATGTCGAGAACCCCGAGGCCGTTGCCGACGCGCTGCTCAGGGCGTTGCGCAAGGCCGGCACGAAGACCCGCATGGCAGCGCTCGCGCTGCCGTCCTCGTCGGTGATCACCAAGCGGATCATGCTCCCGGCGGGGATGCGCGACGACGAATACGAGATGCAGGTCGAATCGGAGGCGAGCCAGTACATCCCGTTCGCCATCGACGAAGTCAACCTCGACTTCCAAATCCTGGGTCCCTCGGCGCAATCGGCCGACGACGTCGACGTGCTGCTGGCGGCCTCGCGCAAGGAGAAGGTCGACGACCGGGTGGTCGTGGCCGAGATGGCGGGGTTGAAGCCGATGATCATCGACGTCGAGCCCTACGCCGCGCGCAGCAGCATCGACCATGTCGTGAGCTTCCTCCCGAACCGGGGCGACGGGCTGGTCCTGGCGGTGTTCGATATCGGCCAGGTGTCGACCAGCCTGACAGTCGTCCTCAACGGCCAGACCATCTTCGAGCGCGACCAGGCGTTCGGCGGCAACCAGCTGACGCAGGACATCGTCCGGCTCTACGGCCTGACCGTCGAGGAAGCCGAGCTCAAGAAGCGCACCGGTGACCTGCCGGACAACTACGCGACCGACCTGCTCAAGCCGTTCGTCGAGCACGGTGCCAACGACATCGGCCGGGCGCTGCAGTTCTTCTTCACGTCGACCCCGTACACCCGGGTGGACCGGGTCCTGCTTGCGGGTGGCGCAGCCGTCACGACCGGCCTGGCCGAGGCGGTCCAGGACCGGGCCAACGTGCCCACCGAGATCCTGAGCCCGTTCCAGGGAATGGAGGTCGCCGATTCGGTTCGCGAGAAGCAGATGCGGCTCGATGCCCCGGCGCTTCTCGTGAGTTGCGGCCTGGCCATGCGGAGGTTCGACGAATGATGCGCATCAACCTTTTACCGCATCGGGAGATGCGGCGTGAGAAGCGCAAGCGTGAATTCATGCTGTCCGCGGCGATGTGTGCCGTGTTCGGCGCCAGCGTCGTATTCGCCGGCGGAGTGGTGATCGACCAGCTGATCTCAAACCAGAACGACCGCAACACCCTGGTCGCGACGGCAAACAAGAAGCTCGACGCCGAGATCGCCGAGATCAAGGACCTGAAGGAGCAGATCAACGCCCTGAAGGCGCGGCAGAAGGCGGTCGAGGACCTGCAGAGCGACCGGACGATTCCCGTGCACCTGTTCGACGAGCTGGTCCGGTTGATGCCTGAAGGCGTCTTCCTGCAGAAGCTCTCGCAGCAGGGGATGAACGTAACCATGGCCGGCTACGCGCAGTCGAACGAGCGCGTGGCCGAGCTCTACCAGAACCTGGCCGACCGCAGCGACTGGCTGCAGAAGCCGCAGCTGCTCGAGACCAAGGAAGTGGCTCTGAAGGAGGACGCGCCGTCGTCCGGCCCGAAGGGGACACAGGAAGTGCGGCGGGTCTACGAGTTCAACCTCAACGTCGCCATCAAGAACAGCGCACAGCCGGCGAATGATCCGGGCCGGCTCGGTGGTGGCGCCGCCGCCACGGTCGCCGCGGCAGGAGTGAAGCGATGAAATCGCCGAGCATCGATTTCAGTGCCGT
>JBEVJQ010000402.1:0-9406 GCA_040510055.1 Burkholderiaceae bacterium
TCGACCCCGGCCTCGAGGTCGGCGCGCTTGTCCAGTAGGATCTGCTGCGCACGGACGTAGGCTGCGTCGATCAGTGCCCGGACGGCGATGTCGACCTCGCGTGCCGTCGCCTCGGCATAGTCGCGCGGTTCCACCGCCAGCCCACCGTTGCCGAGGTAGCTCGCCCGACTCTTCTCGAGAACCGCCTGGCCGAGGTCGGGTGACATCCCGAACCTCGTGACCATCTGCCGCGCGATGTCCGTCGTCTTGGCGAGATCGTCTGCGGCGCCGGTCGAGATCGAGCCGAATATCAACTGCTCCGCGGCACGGCCGGCCAGCAGTACGACCATCCGGTTCTTCAGTTCCTCGGTCGTGATCAGGAACTTGTCCTCCGTCGGCCGCGTCATCGTGTAGCCGAGCGCTCCGATCGAGCGCGGAATGATCGAGACCTTGTGGACCGGGTCGGCGCCCTCGAGCGAGGCCGCCGTCAGGGCGTGACCCATCTCGTGCCAGGCGACACGCTCGCGCTCGGCCTTGCCGAGCAGTCGACCGCGACGCTCGGAGCCGGCCACGATCCGCTCGACCGCCTGGCTGAAGTCCTCGAGCGAGACCTTGTCGGCGTTGCGGCGCGTGGCGACGATCGCTGCCTCGTTGACCAGGTTGGCCAGGTCGGCGCCGGAAAATCCCGGCGTGATCGCCGCGATCCGACCGACGTCGACGTCGGTATCGACGCGCGTCTGCTTCATGTGGACGCGCAGGATCGCTTCGCGGCCGAGCCGGTCGGGGCGGTCGACGACGACCTGGCGGTCGAAGCGACCGGCGCGCAGCAGCGCCGGATCGAGGATCTCGGGCCGGTTGGTTGCCGCCAGCAGGACGATGCCGTCGCGCGGATCGAAGCCATCGAGTTCGGCCAGCAACTGGTTGAGGGTCTGCTCCTTCTCGTCATGTCCGCCCATGCCGAAGCCGCCGCGGGCCTTGCCCAGCGAATCGAGCTCGTCGATGAAGATGATGCACGGTGCGACTTTCTTGGCCTGCTCGAACAGGTCGCGGACGCGCGCGGCGCCGACGCCGACGAACATCTCGACGAACTCGGAACCGGAGATCGAGAAGAACGGCACCTTGGCCTCTCCGGCCACGGCGCGGGCGAGCAACGTCTTGCCCGTTCCCGGCGGACCGACCAGGAGGATGCCCTTCGGAACACGGGCGCCGAGCCGGCTGTAGCGATCGCGCTCGGTCAGGAACGAGACCACTTCGCGCAGTTCGTCTTTGGCCTCGTCGACACCGGCGACGTCATCGAAGGTCACGCCGGTCTGCTTCTCGACATAGACCTTGGCCTTCGACTTGCCGACGTTCATCATCCCGCCCAGCCCCTGCTTTTCGGCAACCTTGCGGAACAGGAACATCCAGAGGCCGAAGAACACCAGCGCCGGCACCACCCATGACAGCAGCGTCGTCAGCCAGTTGCTGTCCTGGGCGCCGGCGAATTTGACACCGTGTTGTTCGAGCTGGGCGGCGAATCCCGGGTCGACGCGGTTGGTGACGAACAACTCCTTGCCGTCGGATCGTGGCTCGGTGAACTTGCCCTGGATCGTGTTGTCGCGGACCACCACCTCGGCGATCTTCTTGTCCTCGAGCAGGCTCTGGAACTCGCTGTACGGCAGGTTGGCGATGCTGCGACCGGCGATCCAGCTCTGGATCAACAGCACCGCCACCATCGCGATGACGAGGTAACCAAAATTGAACTGGCGGGAACTGAAAGGTGGGGGCTTGACGGCCATCTGATGTCCCGGGAAGAGTGGTCGGAAGGGGAGCGCGCTGCTACGACCAAGGCCAAGGGATCCCGGTGACGGAATCGGTTCCGGCGGTGGTCTCGCCAGCCGGGACCGGTTCTGGTACCGTGGCACAGCCGTTTTCATGCCCGAGGCCGGTCGCTTGGCCGGTACATTGGGCCGTCGCGCCCGTCCGTCAAGCGGAAATCGCGGGCAACGTCGAACCTGGCCGCCATTTCCCCCGGGCGCAGGCCGCAAGCCGCGCCGATCCGCCCCCCGCATGCCGCGAACAGACAGGATCACCGCGATGCTGGCCGACACCGCCATTGGGCTGGCGCGGCCGCGCGCACCGCACTGAACCGTGGCACACGAGCCCGCGCTGCTGCAGAGCCTGGCGTTCCTCGCCGCGGCCGCGCTGTTCGTCCCGATCTTCAAGCGCATCGGGCTCGGATCGATCGTCGGTTACCTGGCAGCCGGGCTTGCCCTGGGTCCGTGGGGTGTCGGCCTCGTCACTGAACTCGAAGGTGTCCGTCGCCTTTCCGAGATCGGCATCGTGCTGCTGATGTTTCTCGTCGGCCTCGAATTGAACGCCGAGCGCCTGTGGTCGATGCGCCGGGCGATCTTCGGGCTCGGCACGCTGCAGGTCGCGCTGACGATCGCGCTGGTGGCGCTGGCCGTACGTCTGCTCGACCAGACCTGGACGGTCGCGATCGTTCTCGGGATGGCGGCGGCGATGTCGTCGACGGCGATCTCGCTGCAGATCCTGGGCGAACGCGCGATGGTCGCGTTGCCGTCCGGTCGCTCGGCCTTCGCCGTGGCGCTGTTCCAGGACATCGCGGTGATCCCGCTGCTGCTCGGTTTGTCGTTGCTGCTGCCCCGCGGCGCGATCGGGCAGGCCGCATTTTCCTGGCAGCCGATCGCCACCGGGGCCGTGCTGATCGCGGCGATGATCGCCTTCGGCCGGATTGCGCTGCGGCCGTTGATGAAGTGGATCGCCTCGGTCGGGATGCGCGAGATCTTCATCGCGTTCGCGTTGCTGCTGGTCGTGAGCAGCGCCGTGCTGACCGAACTCATCGGACTGTCGCCGGCGATGGGAGCGTTCATCGCCGGCCTGCTCCTCGCCGACTCGCAGTACCGGCTCGAACTCGAGGTCGACCTCGACCCGTTCCGGGGGTTGCTGCTCGGGCTGTTCTTCATCGCCGTCGGAATGTCGATCGACGTCGCGCTGATCCTGGCCCGACCGGGCCTGATCATCGGCCTCGCGTTCGGGGTGGTCGCGTTGAAGGTATTGGTACTGCGGACGCTCGCGCGGTTCTTCGGCCTTCACAAGCAGGAGGCGTGGGCGTTCGCACTCGCCGTCTCGCAGGTCGGCGAGTTCGCGTTCGTACTGCTGGGCCAGGCCGGCACCTTCGGCCTGCTCGATGACGAAACCGGACGGATCGCCAATGCCGTCGTCGCCGTCACGATGCTGACCACGCCGCTGCTGTTCCTCTGGTACGACAAGCGACTGCTGCCGTACTACGGTCGCAGCGGCGTCGGGCCGTTCGACAGGATCGAGGAGCGCAACCGCGTGATCGTCGCCGGCATGGGACGCTTCGGCCAGATCGTCGTGCGCCTGCTGCGCGCACGCAGGATCGAGGTCACCGCAATCGATCACGACACCGAGCAGATCGAGGCGGCGAACCGCTTCGGATGGCGGACCTACTATGGCGACGCGCGGCGGCCCGACGTGCTGGCCGGCGCCGGGATCGAGGAGGCGCATCTCTGCATCCTCGCCTTCGACGACCCCGACGGCGTGGTCGCGACCGCTCGCCACATCCGCGACAATTTTCCGCGGGTCCGGCTGCTGGCCCGTTCGCGCAGCCGCATCGAGGCCCAGGAACTGACGCGTCTCGGTGTGCCGACGATCCGCGAACTGATCGGGTCGGCGGTCGAGGCGGCCGAACTGGCGCTGGTCGAGATGGGAGAGGACCCTGCCGTTGCCGCCGATATCGCCGAGCGGTTCCGGCGCCACGACGAGGACCTGGTCCGGCGGATGAGCCAGGTGACGGACCGGGAGCAGCGGCTGAAGATCTACAGCCAGGGGCGCGCCGATTTCATGCGCGTGCTGGAGGCCGAGTTGGCCGAGGAGAAGGCGGCGGATCCGCGGCGACAGGATGTCACCGAAGGCGTCGCCTCATGACCGGAGGGATTCGCCCACCCCTCGCCGGATCGCTGTCTCGGGGGCGTTGCACAGGGCCTCAGGTCGGCGACCTGACGATGCGATCGAGCAGCGCGACCAGCTGTTCCGGCACCTCGATCATCGGGTCATGGCCGGCCTTGAGTTCGTGCAGATCCCAATCGCCCTGCTGGCGAACGCGCCGCCGCGATGACGCGATGGTGGCCAGGGCCGGCTCGGTGCAGTCTATGAAGGTGCGCGGGATCGCGCGCCAGCGCGCGGCGTCGAACGCCAGCGGCTCACGGTACGGGGCGAACGGTTGTGGCGTCTGCCGGCGGGCGACCCAGTCGCGGTCGGCGCCCGCCAGGCCGAATACCTTCGGATCGGGCGCTGGCAGCGCCAGGCCGCCATTCGCCTCGGCTGCGGCAGTGCGCCCCGTCACGGTTTCGGCATCGTGGCCGCTGCTCCAGCTTTCGCCCGGTGCCGGGACGACGGCGTCGAGGTAGATCAATCGCGCGATCGTGGGGCTGGCCGCGGTACCCGGCCGAGAGGCGCCTGGCGCTGCACCGGCCGCTGCGCCCGTGATCACCATCCCGCCATAGCTGTGGCCGACGAGGACGACGGGATCCATCTCCTCGGCAGCGATGGCCGCGCAGACATCATCGACGTGGGTCGCCAGGGTCACGTCCCGCGACAGCTCGCGCCGGCGTTCGCCGAGGCCTGTGAGCGTCACCGCGTGCGGTCGATGTCCGGCGGCCCAGAGCAGCGGCAGCACGCGGCGCCAGCACCAGGCCCCGTGCCAGGCGCCGTGAACGAGAAGGATATCGGCCATGGCGATCGTGCGTCGATTTCGGGGACGCGGGCAACCAGCGTCAGCCGATCTTCGCGACCACGCGGCCGACGACGGTTCCGACCTTGAGCCGGTCGAGAACGTCCGAGACCTCGGCCAGCGTGCAGATCGCCGTCGGGATCGGCTTCAGCTTGCCTTCTCGCGCCAGCGCGACCACTTCCTGCAGTTCGACCAGCGAGCCGACGTACGACCCCTGCAGCGTCAGCGCGCGCTGGATCATCGGCACCAGCGACAGCGTCATGTCGCCGCCGAACAGGCCGACGGCCACGTAGCGTCCGCCCTTGCGCAAGGAGTCGAACGCCAACCGGGCAGTGCTGCCGGCGCCGACGAGGTCGACCACGCCCCAGAGCCCGCCCGGCGTGGCGAGCAGCTTCTTCGCGGTCTCCGCGTCCGAAGGGTCGAACGCCTCCACGGCGCCCAGCGATCGCGCCGCATCCCACTTGCTCTTGTCGATCTCGGCCACGGCGATGTTGCGGTGGCCCAGCGCCGTGAGCACGGCGACTGCCATCAGCCCGAGGCCGCCGGCACCCGTCACCAGGATCTGGTCGTCGGGCGAACACGGCATCAGCTTGCGCACGGCGCTGTACGTCGTCAGGCCCGAGCACGCGAGGATCGGTGCGAACGACGGCTCGATACCGCTGGCATCGATGAGGTACTTCGGATCCGGCACCAGCAGGTGATCGGCATAGCCGCCGGGCGCCTGGATCCCGAGGTAGCGCGGCTGGGTGCAATGATTGTCCAGCCCTTCGGCGCAGCGCGCGCAGCGGCCGCACCCGGTCCAGGGATAGACCAGCCGGTCCTGGCCGATCGGCACGGACTTGGCGTCGGGGCCGGCGGCGACGACGGTGCCGTACGGTTCGTGGCCCAGCGTGGTCGGCAGCTTCATCCCGCGCTCGTACATGTTGAAGCGTTTGCCGCTGCCGAGCTCGAAGTAGCCATCGCGGATATGGACGTCGCTGTGGCAGACGCCGCAGTACTTGAGTTTGATCAGCACCTCGGTGCCGGTCGGTTTGGGCGTTTCACGCACCGCCTTCTGCAACGGTTTGCCCCAATCGACTACGTCGTAGCTCTCCAATTGAATCTCCTTGTCGTGCTGACGATGATGAATGTGACCGCGGCGGTCAAGCGGCGCCGGCCGCGGCCGGTGCGAGGCGGATCAGCGCATCGACGGCGACGATGCCGTCCGGATGGCAGATCACCGGGTTGAGGTCCAGTTCCGCGACCGTGTCGCGGTGATCGGCAACGAAGGTCGAGACCCGCGCCACCAGCTCGGCCAGTGCCCCCCGGTCGACGGGCCGCGCGCCGCGGAAACCATCGAGGAGTCGGGCCGCGCGCAGCGAGTCGATCATCGAGCGCGCTTCGTCGACGGCGACCGGTGCCAGCGCGAGCGCCGAATCGTGCAGCAGTTCGACCAGGACGCCGCCCATCCCGACGACGATCAGCGGCCCGAACTGCGGGTCGACGCGCGCACCGATCAGCATCTCGATACCAGCGGGCGCCATCGGCTGGACCAGCACGCCCGTGAGCCGGGCGGTGGGGTCGTGGCTGGCGGCGTTCATCAGGATCCGGTCGTAGGCCGCGGCGACGGCATCGTCGTCAGCGAGTGCGAGCATCACCCCGCCGGCCTCGGTCTTGTGGGCGATGTCGGGCGACTCGATCTTCATCACTACCGGATGGCCGAGAGCGGCGGCCGCGGCCACCGCTTCGTCGCGCGACCTGGCCAGCCGCTCGGCGACCACGGGAACTCCGTAGCCGGCGAGCACCGCCTTGGCCTCGCGCTCGGTGAGGACGACATCGGTGGCGAGCGGTGGTGCCAGGCGAACGGCTTCGGCCAGCTTCGCCGCGCAGTCCGAGCGCAGCGCCGGATCGACCGCGACTGGTGCGGCGACGCCGTCGGCGCGAACACGGCGCAGACGCGCCTGTCGATGCCAGGCCGCGAGCGTCGCGAATGCCCGGTCCATCGAATGGAACAGCACCAGGTTCGGATGCTGTTCGGCCAAGGCGGCGCCTGGGCCCTCGTACCACTGCGATAGCCAGACGACGCCGATCAGCTTGCCGGCATCGGCTGCGAGGCGGTCGAACACCGGTTGCCGGGCGGCGACCGTGTCGTTGGCGTAGACCGTCGGATAGAGCAGGATGCCGAAGGCCGGATCGCCGAGCAGCGATCCGGCGCAGCGCGCCAGCGACTCCGGGTTGCTCAATACCTGCGCGGTCACGTCGCACGGGTTGCGCGCCGAGCCGAACTCCGGGATCTCGGCCGAGAGGATGGCGGTGACCGCGGCGCTCGGCTGCGGCAGCGACACGCCGTACTTCTCGGCGACGTCGGCGGCGAGGATGGCCGCGCCACCCGAGGTGGCGATCACGGCGACGCCTTCGGCCTTCGGTGGCGGTGCCTTGGCGAAAAACGACGCGGTTTCGGTCAACGCCTCGAAACTGTCGACTTCGATGATCCCGTGGCGTCGGAACGCGGCCGCGTATGCGGCGCGCGAGCCGGCCAGTGATCCGGTGTGCGACAACGCGGCGGCCGCGCCCTGTTCGCCGACGGCGAGCTTGAAGATGACCAGCGGCTTGTTCGCCGCCCATGCCAGGTCCGCGGCCTCGAACAACCGCGTCGGATCGGGCATGCCCTCGAACACGCAGGCGATCGCGGCGCAGCCCGGATCCTCGGCGAGATAGGCGACCTCGTCGGCGACGTCGACGTCGGCCGAGTTGCCCGCCGTCAGCACGTGACTGAACGAGACCCCGCGCATGGCTCCCTGGCCGAGCGCGAACCCGAGCGCGCCGGACTGGCTGACGAGGCCGATCGACTTCGGCGTCGGTGCGGCGAACTCCGGCACGAACATGAAGGTCGCCGCAACCCCGAGCCCCACATTGACGAGCCCGATGCAGTTCGGGCCGATCACGCGCAGCGACGTCCCTGCGACCTTCTCGGTCAATTGCCGCTGCAGCGCGACGTGCTCGGGCTTGCCGGTTTCGGCATAGCCCGACGCGAAGACGATGGCGCCGCCTGCACCAACGGCGATCGCGTCGTCGATCACGGCCGCGACGCTGTCCTTGGCGATCGCGATCACCACGCAGTCGGGCGATTCCGGCAACGCCGCCAACGACGGATAACAGCGTTCGTCGCCGATCCGTTCGTACTTCGCGTTGACCAGCCGGATCGTGCCCTTGAAGGCTGCCAGGTTGTCGAGCGTGCGGCCCGCGAAGTTCGCCCGGTTCGGCGAGGCACCGACGACGGCGATCGTCCGCGGAGCAAGCAACCGTCCGAGGTCACCCTGGCGATAGACGCGGCGGGTGGTGTTCATCCAGGGGAGGATACGCGAACTCGACGCTGACTACCTGCGGAACCGGGCACCAGCGCTGAGCCGGTAGACGGCACCGATCGTCAGCACCACCACCGCCATCCGCGCGACGTGGAACGCGGTGACGATCGGCACGCCCAGTTCGAGGTTGCGCGCGGTCAGGCTCATCTCCGCGATCCCGCCGGGCGCGGTCGCGAGCACCATCGTCGCCGCGGCAATCCCCGTCGACCAGCCGAGCAACCAACCGAACAGGGCGCAGGCGACGATCGCCACGATCGTCACCGCCGCCGAGGCGAGAACCGAGCGCAGCGCGCCGTGCACGAACGCC
Organism: Burkholderiaceae bacterium; assembly: GCA_040510055.1. Classification (GTDB taxonomy): domain Bacteria; phylum Pseudomonadota; class Gammaproteobacteria; order Burkholderiales; family Burkholderiaceae_E; genus Lautropia. The sequence goes on from JBEVJQ010000402.1 coordinate 8,387, forward strand.
GGGGTGAACCGCGTCCCCAGTGCCATCCCGATCGCGACCTGGCCGCAGATCGCCATCCAGTTCGGCACCGCCGACCAGTGCGCTCCGGCCGCGGTGAGCGTTCCGGCGACGAGCAACGGGCCGATGGTCCAGGCATTGGGCGAGTCGAACCGGCCCATGACCCAGGCGCCGACCAGTGCCAGCGCCGTCAACGCCGCCAGGCCGGGGCCGTGGACTTCGGCTACGGCCGGCTGATAGGGGTCGGCGCCGTGCAGGTCGAGCGCCCGATAGAGAAAGGGGATCGTGACCACGACGATCATGACACGCACGCTGTGGGCCGCCGCGACGCTGGCAGGGACCCCGCCTTCGCGCTCGGCCTGGACGACCATCTCGGCGGCGCCGCCGATCGACGCCGAGAAGAACGCCGTTGGCCAGTCCATGGCCGCGAACCGCTGCATCAGTCGCGCCAACCCGAGGCCGAGCACGATCGCCCAGGCGACGCCGCCGAGGATCCAGCCGCTCAGTCGCGCCAGTTGCGCGATCACGTCGGCGCTGAAATAGAGTCCCAGTGTCAGGCCGATGATGCACTGGCCGGCCTTGCGCACGGTTCGCGGGCTGTGGAGGCGGCCGGTGGCGATGTTGACCGCGGCGCAGGCGATCAGTGGGCCGATCATCCATGGCAACGGCGAGCGCATCCGGGCGAACAGCGCGCCGGCCGCCACCGCCAACGCCATGGTGGCCAGGGTCGCGACGTGTCGCGCCGGCGCTCGGGGCCGAGGTCGCGGCGGTGGATTCGGCGGCGGTTGCGGCGGCGGATTCAAACTCGGGACGAAGGCTTGTCGGTCGGGGTGGGCCCGATCGCCGGCGCAGGACTGGGGCCGAACGCCCGGCCGTTGCTGGTCCGTCGACCGGTGCGTTCAGGTCGTCGCCAGTACACGCGCCATCAAGCCGGTCTCGGCCAGCAATTCGTACGAGCGGAGGCGCGCGGCAGGGTCATAGATCGGTCCCGTGGCCATCAGCTCGTCGGCACCCGTGGCCTCG
>JBEVJQ010000403.1:0-10254 GCA_040510055.1 Burkholderiaceae bacterium
AGGTCGAAGATCGGGTCGGACTTCGTCACTGCGCGGCTGCGCTCGACGAGCGCGGCGGTCGCAGTGCGCAGCCGCTCGAGCCAGGGCTTGTCGATGGCGCCAGGCACGAGCAGGTAGCCGTCGCTGAAGTACTGTTCGCGCTGCGCCTGGGTCAGGACCTTCGGCGCGATCGCCAGGATCTGTTCGGGCGTCATCGTCTTGCTCCTATGTCAGGTGGTCGGCACGATATGCAGATGACGTGAAGCGGGGCCGTTCAGTAATCGGTGGACACGGTCGCCCGCGTGAACGCTTCGATGCTGTCGAGCAGCGCATCGAGCGCCCGTGCGGCGCCGGCCTCGTCGCCGGCGGCGATCGCCCGGGCCGTGTCCGCGTGCAGCCGCGCCGTCTCCGGCAGGTCCGCTGCCTGCCGATAGTGGAGGTACCAGAACCGGCGCGACAGGCCGTGCATCAGGCCGATCGCCCCGGCAGCGAACTCATTGCGTGCGGCCTGCACGCAGAGATCATTGAAACGCTTGTCGCTGCGCATGAACGACCGGGCGTCGTTGCGGGCGGCCGCCTTGTCGAAGGCGACGGCGAGCCGGGCAAACTCCTCGCGTTCCTCGGCCGTCGCCACGCGGGCGGCCCGGCGGACGATCAAGCGCTCGACCTCGCGCCGCGTTTCCAGCAATCGCAGCTGCTTCCTGATGTCGATCTCGGAGATCAGGTTGCCGCGCTGGGGCAGGACCACCACCAGGTGCTCGCGGGCGAGTCGCTGCAGCGCTTCGCGGATCGGCGTCCGACCGATCCCCAGGCGCCTGGACAGCGTGGCTTCGGAGACCGCGACTCCAGGTCGAAGCTCCAGCATCACGATCATTTCTTCGAGCCGCGAGTAGGCCTCTTCGGTCAGCGAGCGGCTGCCGGAGCGCTGCCGGGGCGCTTCCGGGGGCACCGTTTCGACTGCCGGTGGAACCGTGATGGCGCCGTCCGACATCGTCGCGTCGCGGGTACGCACGTCCGGGGGTTGCGGGGAGGGTCGCCAGTGGGCTCGCGGACCCCGTGCCGTCAGGCCCGCACGGTGCGCACGGATTCGCTGGATCCGAGCGCGCGGAGTTCGTCGGACGTGAGCTGGGGCCCATCGAGGGTGACGCGCGAGTCATCGCGCCGGAACCGGTCGATGATCGGCTTGAGATCGTCCCTGATGTGCCGCGTGTCGTAGCCATTGAAGAGGTGACCGGCAAGACCGCGCCTCAGGTCCGAGGTGCCCATGAACCAGTCCGCGATCGGGAACGTGAGGTTCATGTTGTAGTGCATCATGATGCCCTGATTGTGATGCGCGGTGTGATGGCGCCGGATCGTGTTGACAAAAGGCATGTTGCGCACGAAGGCGTTGTCCTTGACGTGGCAGCAGAAGTGGAACGTCTCGTAGACCATGTACTGTCCGATCATCGTGATGAACACGACGTAGCCGGCATTCGCGTTGATCGCTAGCGACGTCAGGTAGCCGAGGATCGATCCGCCGACGCCGAGGACGAGCAGGACCCGCCAGGGAAAGAAGACGATCCGGAACTCGCGAACCGTGTCGATCGTCGGCTCGTTGTCGGTGAAGTACTGGTGGTGCTGGCGGGTGTGGCGCTCATAGATCGCCCGCAACGCGAAGACGTCGATCCGCCGATGCATCACGTACTTGTGCATCGCCCACTCGGCAAAGTTGCCGGCGATGAAAACCGGGACGGCGATGAGCCACTCCCAGGTCGGCTCGTTCATCCGTGACAGGCACCAGGCGATGGCGCCGGTGGCGACGGCATACATGACGGTGACATGGACCAGTCCGTTGTACCAGGGACTGATTTCCGAGATGTAGGTCGCGCGGAAACGGCGCTGCCGTTCGCTGATCATATGGGGGGTCCTCCGCAAACGGCGCAGGCGCGCCGCATCTGACTGACAGACAACTAGTATATTAGTGGTCAGACGGAGCGCCGTCAACCGGCAACCGCAACGGCGGGTCAGGGACTGCGGCGCAGCTCAGGTTTGGCCGGCCGCCTGCAATGTCCCGAGCAGCCACTGCGTGAAGCCGGCCACGTGCGGTACGGCGGCGGTCCGGCGGTTGCGCAGCAGGTAGTAGCCGTAAGTGGACGTCAGCCGGAACGGGATCGGCGTCAGCAGTTCGCCCCGGGCGAGATGCTCCCGGACGAACAACACCGGCGCGAGCATCACCCCCTGGCCACGAAGAGCCGCCTCGAGCGTCTGGTAGGTGAAGCTCAGCACCAGCGTCGGCACGTCTTCGGGCATCGCCGTACCGAGTGCCTCGAACCAGCGCTCCCATCCGTCGAGTCCGCGTAGCTGGACCGGGCTGTCCTCGACCAGGAGCGTGGCGCGGGCGAGATCCTCGGGCCTGGAGATCGGACCGATCCGAGCGAGCAGCTGTGGCGAGACCACCGGCACGGCCTCGTCCTCCTGCAACAGGATGGCATCGCGCGGGACCCGGTCGTTCGGCAGGTAGCGCAGCGCGAGATCAAACTCGTCGGCCTCGAGATCGCGAACTTCGTCGACGGCGTCGATCCGGATGTCGACCTCGGGGTGCAGCGCCGTGAATCGCGGCAATCGCGGGACCAGCATCAGTGACGCGAACGAGGCGAACGTCGTCACGTGCACCCGCCGGCGTTGCGATGATCGCCGTAGCTCGCCCACCGTCCGGTCGATTTCGGTGAGGCTCGCGTGGACCACGCGCTGGAATCGTTCGCCGGCCGGCGTCAGCGAAAGGCCACGAATCCGTCGCTTGAACAGGGGCTTTCCGACCTGCGTCTCGAGGGTGCGTATCTGGCGCGAGATCGACGACTGCGTCAGATTCAGCTCTGCGGCGGCGAGCGTGAAACTCGACAGCCGCGCCGCGGCCTCGAACCCGCGGAGGCCGGCCAGCGGGATCGGTCGGGTGCTGCGGCCGCGACTTGCCATCGCCGGATTATGCATGCGCAAAACGCATCCATCAGCGGCGATCTAATCGTTTGTCGACCTTGGGTGCGGAGGCCAGAATTCGTTCCAGTAGCTGTCACGAGTCCTGTGTCGACTCTCGGAGGAGCGAAATCATGAACGCCCATTGCGGACATCGATCAGCCGGCAGCGACCTGTATCCGGCCGCTGGCATGGACGAAGACGACTGGCTGGACCGCCGCGAGGTCGGCCGGAGGGGGGCGCAGGCGACTGACCGCCGCGGTCCGGTCGAGGGTTGGCGAGCGGCCTGGCGGCGGTTGAAGCTGCGCACGCAGTTCGGGCCAGTCGCCGGGTCCGAGGACTGGTGGCGCGAACGGATGACCGAGCGCGCGGCCGTCGGCACCTGACGGGTCGTGCCGGGACGGGGGTCTCGCTGCCTCCGCCCGGTCGCGGTCGCCCGAGGTCAGTCGTCGGCCTCGCCGGGCTCGTACAGCGCGTCGCGGCCGATCCGGTCGAGGCAGAGTTCGGCCGTCCACGGCAGCATCAGGCTGCCGCAGCGCGAGTCGCGATAGAGCCGCTCGAGCGGCAGGCTCTTGAGCATCGACTGCCCGCCACAGGTGCGGATCGCCAGTCGGCAGATCTCGTTGGCGTTTTCCATGATCGTGTACTGCGCGGCTAGCGCCCGCAGTCGGACATCCTTCGGCGGATCGACCCCGGCCTCGGCGAAGGCCCGCAGGAAAAGGGCCCGGGTCTGCTCGAGCAGCACCTGCATCTGCGCGACTGCGATCTGCTTGGTCGGGAACATCCGGCGCTTGACCGATGGCTCCATGCCCTCGATCTCGCCGCGCAGGTAGCGGACGGTGAATTCGAGCGCCGCGATGGCGATCCCCATGTAGGTCGGCGACAACGTCATGAACATGTGTGGCCAGCGCGAAGCGGCCTGATAGTAGATGCCGCGCGGCAACATCTGGGCGCTATCGGGGACGAACACGTCCTTGAGCAGCAGGGTTCGCGAGACCGTCGCCCGCATCCCCAGCGGATCCCAGTCGCCGACGATCGAGAAGCCGGGGGCGTCCTTGGGTACGGCGATGTACATCGCATCGCGGACCGTCGGCGCCTCGGCACCGGCCCGCGCCTCGGTGCAGAGCAGGCCGTAATAGTCGGCGGCCCCCGACAGCGAGGCGAAAATCTTCTTGCCGCCGAGAATCCAGCCGCCGTCGACCTTGGTGGCCGTGGTGCCGAACGGCGCCCGGCCGGCGGCGGCGGCCGTGCCCTCGGAGAACGGATGCGCGTAGACGGCGCCGTCGTCGACGATCCGCGCGAAGTGCAGTTGTCGATGACGCTCGTGCTCGGCGCGCTGCTCGGTCGTCAGGTCGAGGGCATCGGCGACCACGCCGGGCCAGAGCGACGAACAGGCGTGCATGTTGAACGTCAGCGCCGTGGCGCCGCAGTAGCGTCCCAGCGTGGCCGATACCAGCGCGTAGCTGTAGAGGTCGGCGCCGAGGCCGCCGTCGCGCTCGGGGACGCAGAGCTTGAGCAGCCCGGCATCGCGCAGATCGTCGAAGTTTTCGAACGGGAACCGCGCCTCGCTGTCGTAGCGGGCGGCACGCTCGCCGAATCGGGTCCGGCCCAGTTCGTCGGCCACATCGACCCATTTGCGCTGCCGGGGGGTCAACGCGACACCGGCGCCGGTCACCGAGAAGCGCTCGCGCCAACTCGAGGCCGCCGCAGGATTCGGATTCCGACCTCCGGCGGTCGTCGAATTTCCATGAAGAGGCATAGACAATCTTGCTACCCTCGGCGTTCCGAGGTACTGTATTCCATAGCAATTCATATATCAACGTCGAGCCAGCGCCCGCCCCGCTGGTTCGCTCGTTCGCTCGCTCGGTCGAGCGCTGCCCGATGCCGCATCCGACCCATCGCTCGCTGCCGCCGACCGATCCGGCGCACTTCCGAACCTGCCTCAGCCGCTTCGCCACCGGCGTCACGATCATCGCCACCCGCGATAGCGAGGGCCGGTTCGTCGGGCTGACTGCCAACAGTTTCAACTCGCTGTCGCTCGACCCGCCACTGATCCTCTGGAGTCTCGGTCACCAGGCCGCGACTCTCGACATCTTCAAGGGGCAGCGCTATTTCTCGATCAGCGTGCTGGCCGTCGACCAGGTCCAGATCGCCCGTCAGTTCGCGACGCGACTGCCCGATCGCTTCAAGGGTGTCGCGGTCCACGAAGGGCTCGATCGGGTTCCGCTGATCGACGGCGCGCTCGCCTGGTTCGAATGCGAGCGGCTGACGCAGCTACGGCATGGCGATCACTGGTTGTTCATCGGTGAAGTCAAGCGCTGTGCGATGGCCGAGGGGTCGCCGCTGGTGTTCCGGCACGGCGAGTTCGCCGTGTCCGACGCCATGTCGCTGTCCGCGGACGACGACGGGCAAGCGGCCGCGGCCGTCGATGCCGGCTCGGGATCGGGCGCAGCGGCGCTTGGCGTCGGTCGCGGCCGCGGACGCTCGGGCAACGGCCGCGCTCCGGCGTCGGCAGGGGCGGGCGCAAGCGTGGCTGACGCTCAGGCATTCGGTGCGGCTGATGGCCAGGCGTTCGGTGCGGCTGATGGCCGGGCGTTCGGTGCGGCTGATGGTCAGGCGTTCGGTGCGGCGTCGGCCGGTTCCCTCGAGCCCGGCGACGAACCGTTCTACGAGGAATATCTCCCGTACTTGCTGGCGCGGGCCGGCCACCACGTCACCTCGGGCTTTCATCGTTACCTGCGCCGCCATGGCCTGTCGATGCTGTCGTGGCGGGTGCTGGCTTCACTTTCGGTCCGTGACGACTGGACGGTCGGCGACCTGGCCGAGGTCTGCCTTGCCAAGCAGCCGACGGTGTCGAAGATGATCGACCGACTCGAGGCGCAGCATCTGGTCCGGCGGCGCCAGGATCCGTCCGATGCGCGTCGCGTGCTCGTCGGTCTGACGCCCGGCGGCCGGAAGCGGATCGGGCCGGTCCTGACCGACGCCTCGGCCTTCAATCTCAGCGTCCTCGCCAGCTACCCACCCGAATCGCTGACGGCGATGAAGGAGTTGTTGAAGGACATGATCGCGCGCTTCCCGATCAGCGCCGCTCCCGCGCCGGATGCGGACGTGGACGTCGTGGCCGACGATATCGATGGCTGAGCGGCCGGGCGATCCGCAACCGCTGCCGGCAGGGGCGGGCAACGACGTGGGGACCAGCGCGGGGGACAGCGCGCGGAACAGCTTGGGCAACGACGTTGGCAACAGCGCGGGCCGACCGCTGCGCGAGACGATCGCCATCGTCACCGGCGCCAGTCGCGGTGCCGGGCGCGGAATCGCGCTCGAACTGGGCGCGGCCGGGGCCACGGTCTATGTCACCGGGCGCAGCACGCGCGAGACGCCGGCGCCTGGCTACGAGCGGATCCTTGCGCTGTCGGGGCTCGACCGCGTACCCGGCTCGATCGACGAAACGGCCGACGACGTCAGCAGCCTTGGCGGCCGCGGTATCGCGGTGCGCTGCGATCATTGCCGCGAGGATGACGTGGCGGCATTGTTCGAGCGCGTCGAACGCGAAGCCGGCCGGATCGATCTGCTGGTCAACAACGCCTGGGGCGGGCACGAGACCTTCGACGGCGTCTTCGACGCACCGTTTTGGCAGCATCCGCTGGCCCACTGGGACTCGATGTTCGATCGCGGCGTGCGCAACCACCTGCTGGCGAGCCGGTTCGCCGCGCCGATCATGGTCCGCCGCGAGCAGGGTCTGATCGTCACGACGACCTTCGCCGACCGCGGTCGTTATCTGAAGGGCAACCTGTTCTACGACCTGGCCAAGCACGCGATGACGCGGCTCGCGTTCGGCATGGCCGAGGAGCTGCGGCCGCACGGCATCGCCTCGGTCGCGCTGGTGCCGGGCTGGATGCGGACCGAGTTCGTCCTGACAGGACACCGGACCGACGAGGAGCATTGGCGTGAGCGACCGGCGCTCGCGACAACCGAGTCGCCGCGGTATGTGGGCCGCGCCGTCGTCGCGCTGGCCGGCGATCGGACTGTGATCGGCAAGAGCGGCCAGGTCCTGTGCGTCGGCGATCTGGCGCGCGAGTACGGGTTCACCGACGTCGATGGCCGGCAGGTAGCCCCGTTCGTCATGCCGTAGCGAGTGGCGCGTCACCATACCGGGCACCAGACACATACCACCGACAACCACCAGACAAGCCACCGGACAGACCACCAGCACCCTGATCGCGCGCTCCGCCGCGCGTGGCCAGATGCCTAGCCGGTGATGATCGGCCGCAAGGCCTCGATCTCGGCGACGATAAAGTCGAAGAACGTCGCCACCCGCGCCTGGTTGCGAAGCTCGCGCGTCGTCAGCACACGCCAGATCCGGGTCAGTTCCGGGATCGGGCCGAGCACGCGCTTGAGATCGGGCTCGGCATCCGCGAGCGCAGTCGGCAGCGCGGCCAGGCCGATCCCGGCCTTCGCCGAGTTGACGATGCCCAGCACGCTGCTGTTCCGGGCAACGACCCGCGCGGCGGGAACCGTGGTGCGCAGCCACGTAGTGGCGCGGTGATCCGACATCGAGTCATCGAAGCCGATCCACGGATGTGCGTCGAGATCGGTTGTCGCCCGCGGTCGACCGTGCCGGCTGAGGTACTCCTTGCTCGCGTAGATGGCCCAGAGCGAATCGCCGATCCGTCGACCGATGAGCTCGCCGTCGTCGGTATCGCCCGAGCGCAGGGCGATGTCGGCGTCGCCCTTCAGCAGGTCGAGGTAGCGGTCGCTGAGGACGAACTCGACCCGCAGGCCCGGATGTGCGGCATGAAAGCGTTCGATCAGTGCCGATTGCGACAATCGCAATGCAATCGGCTCGGGGCAGGTCACGCGGACCACGCCGAGTGCGCTGTCGCGAACGAGCCTGACTTGCTGCTCGAATGCGGTCACCGCCAACTGGACTGCCTCGGCCGGGGGGAGCAGGGCCTGGCCGGCGTCGGTAAGGCGGTAACCGCCCGCTTCGCGCCGGACGAGGACGACACCGGTACGGCGCTCGAGTTCGGTCAGGCGGCGCTGCACCGTCGACTGGTCGACGCCGAGGGCGCGCGCTGCCGCGAGCGTGCTGCCTTGTCGAGCGACAGCGAGCAGATACCTGAGGCCGTTCCAGTCGAACATCGCGCTCCGCGAGAACATCGCTCCCCGAGTCGGCCTGTGCCAGTCCCGCGACCGGGCGAACAAGACGGGGCGGCCGCATGGGGAATGCCCAGGGTGAATGCCAGGGGTCGCGTTTCCGCGGCCCCCGGGCGGCAATTTTGCGCCTTCCCGCGAGGCCGGTCCGCCGCTACTTTCCCGTTCCAGTTGCGGTCCGCGTCCGGAGCCGCCACGAACCGGAGATCGACCATGAGAAGCCCGTCATTCATCGCGGTCATGCTGCTGGCGCTGTCGGGCCCGGCCGGCGCTGCCGACCCGGCGAGCACCGACCCGGCCAGAACCGACCCGGCCAGAACCGACCCCGACAAGTACAAGGTCCTGCTCGACAACGACCGCGTCCGCGTCCTCTCGTACGAGGACCTGCCCGGCGCCCGAACTCGCGAGCACCGGCACCCGGCGTTCGTCGTCTACGCCGCGGCTCCGTTCAAGCGGCGGCTGACCCTGGGCGACGGGCGGGTGCTGACACGCGAATTCAAGGCGGGCGACGTGATCTACTCGAACGGCGAGACTCACCTCGGCGAGAATGTCGGCGATACCCCGACCCGGGTGATCATGGTCGAGGTCAAGGGGGTCGCGCCGTGACGCACCGCCGCGCGACCGCGGGCCGGCGGCAAGGCCCTGGGCCGCCGAGTCGCGGTGGCGCGCGATCGACCACGATGGGGTGATTGCCGACTGTGATAGGGTGGCTCCTGCACCGTGCGCGCCAACGAGTCGCGCATCTTACGGGGGGTGCCTTGTGATGGAACGGCTATTCGAGTGGTCGACTGATCGCCTGACAGACGCTTATCGGCAAGGCACGACAACGCCGGTCGATGTGGTGGATGCGGTGCTCGGGCGGATCGCTGCCTGGGAGCCCTCTATCAACGCGCTCTACCGCTGCGATCGCGACGCCGCCATGGCGGCGGCCCGCGAGGCCGAGCAGCGCTGGCGCGAGGGCCGGCCGCTGTCGGACCTGGATGGTGTCCCGATCACGATCAAGGAGAACATCCACACCCGCGGTGATCCGACACCGGGCGGAACGCCCGTGGGCAACCAGGCAGCGCAGGAACGCGACGCGCCGCCATCGGCGCGAGCGCGCGAGGCCGGGTGCGTGATCGTCGGCAAGACGACTATGCCCGATTACGGGATGCTGTCGTCGGGACTGTCGTCGCTGCACGGCCTGACGCGCAATCCGTGGCGGCTCGATCGCAACACCTCGGGCTCGTCGTCCGGCGCCGGTGCGGCCTGCGCCGCGGGCTACGGGCCGTTGCACATCGGCACCGACATCGGCGGCTCGGTGCGACTGCCGGCGACGCACTGCGGGGTCTTTGCGCTGAAGCCGAGCCTCGGCCGGATCCCGATCGATCCGCCGTATCTCGGCCGGGCCGCCGGACCGATGACGCGCACCGTCCGCGATGCGGCCGCGTTGCTGACCGTCCTGGCGCAGCCCGACGTCCGCGACTTCATGAGCCTGCCGTACCAGCCGGTCGACTACGCGGCCGGCGTCGATGGGCTCGGCGCACGCGGGTTGCGGATCGGGATGATCACCGACTTCGGGGTCGGTCTCACGGTCGACAGCGAGGTTCGTGCCGCCACCGAGGCCGCCGGCGCGGCACTGGCCTCGGGCGGCGCCGTGGTCGAACCGGCGCCGCCGTTCCTGACCGCTGCGATGCTCGACGGCATCTGCCGCTTCTTCGAGGCACGCTCGTACAACGACGTCTCGGCGCTCGATGGATCGCAGCGCGCCCGGCTACTGCCGTTCATCGTCGAGTGGTGCACGTGGCGAGCACGCGACTTCAGTGGTCGCGACGTGATGGCTGCGTACAACCAGGTGGTGGCGATGCGGGAGGCGGCGACGCGGGCAGCATCGGGCTACGACTTCCTGCTGATGCCGACCTCTCCGATCCTGCCGTTCGAGGCCGAGCTCGCAGCCCCCGGCAACGATCCGCACGACGCCCTGCCGCACATCGCGTTCACCGTCCCGTGGAACATGAGCGAACATCCGGCGGCCTCGGTCAACTGGACGTTCTCGCGCGACGGCCTGCCGGTCGGGGTGCAGCTGGTCGGTCAACGGTTCGATGACCTCGGCGTGCTGCGCCTGTCGCGGCTGATCGAGGAACTGCGACCGGCACAGCGGCCGTATCCGGAGCCCCCGGGCACGCGGACGGA
>JBEVJQ010000404.1:0-6389 GCA_040510055.1 Burkholderiaceae bacterium
GCATCTTCTCCGAGGTCGTCGCGACGTACTGCGGCAAGCGTCTGTTCGGCTACACATCGATGGTCTACGCGACCGCGGTGATCACGATCCTGTCGTACCTGGTGTGGCTGCACCACTTCTTCACGATGGGCTCGGGCGCGAGCGTGAACGCGTTCTTCGGCATCACGACGATGATCATCTCGATCCCGACCGGGGCCAAGATCTTCAACTGGCTGTACACCATGTATCGCGGCCGGATCCGGTTCGAGGTGCCGATGCTCTGGACCATCGGATTCATGATCACGTTCGTCATCGGCGGCATGACCGGCGTGCTGCTCGCCGTCCCACCGGCCGATTTCGTGCTGCACAACAGCCTGTTCCTGGTCGCTCACTTCCACAATGTCATCATCGGCGGTGTCGTCTTCGGCATGTTCGCGGGCATCAACTACTGGTTCCCGAAAGCGTTCGGCTTCAAGCTCGACGAGTTCTGGGGCAAGGTCTCGTTCTGGTGCTGGCTGGTAGGATTCTGGGTGGCGTTCACGCCGCTCTACGTGCTCGGGCTGATGGGGATCACGCGGCGTCTCAGTCAGTTCAGCGACCCGTCGCTGCAGATCTGGTTCCAGATCGCAGCCGTCGGAGCGTTCATCGTCGCCGGTGGCATCGCCGCGTTCGTGATCCAGCTCTACGTCAGCTTCCGGCGCCGTGTGGAGCTGCGCGATACCACGGGCGATCCGTGGAACGGTCGCACGCTCGAGTGGTCGACCTCGTCGCCGCCGCCGGCGTACAACTTCGCCTTCACGCCGCGGGTCGAGGACACCGACGCCTGGTGGGACATGAAGCGCAACGGCTATCGGCGTCCGCTCGAGGGCTTCCGCCCCATCCACATGCCGCGCAATACCGCTGCCGGCTTCGTCCTGGCGATGCTCTCGGGGGCGGTTGGATTCGCCCTGATCTGGCAGATGTGGCTGGTGGCGGCGGCTGCGTTCGTCGCGTTGATCGTGGCCGCGATCGTGCACACCTTCAACCTCAATCGCGACTATCACATTCCTGCCGACGTCGTCACGCGGACCGAGTCGATGCGTACGCAGGTCTTGGGCGGGCGGGCCTGACCGGTGGCAGCCGCCTCCCTGAGCCCCTCGGTAGCCGCTCCCGCTAGCGCTCGCTACTACGTCGAAGAGCACCATCCCGAGAACGGCACGCTGCTCGGGTTCTGGCTGTATTTGATGAGCGACTGCCTGGTGTTCGCCTGCCTGTTCGCCGCCTACGGCGTGCTGGGGCGCAGCTACGCCGCGGGGCCTTCGGGTGCCGATCTGTTCGAGCTGCCGTTGATCGCGGTCAACACAGGCTTGCTGCTGCTGTCGTCGATCACCTACGGCTTCGCGATGCTGGCGGTGCAACGGGGCGACGGCAAAGCGACGCAGATGTGGCTGGTCGTGACGGGATTGCTGGGACTGGGCTTCCTGGGCATCGAGCTGTACGAGTTCAACCACCTGATCCACCAGGGGTACGGGCCGCAGCGCAGTGCCTTCCTGACGTCGTTCTTCTCGCTGGTCGGAACCCACGGGCTGCACGTGACGTTCGGCGTGCTGTGGCTCATCACGCTGATGGTCCAGATCGGCCGCTGGGGCCTTGCCAGCGTCAATCGACGCCGGCTCTGGTGTCTGTCGATGTTCTGGCACTTCCTGGACGTGGTCTGGATCGGCGTGTTCACGTTCGTCTACCTGATGGGAGTGCTGGAGTGAGCGCTGGCCACGCCGGACCTGTCGACCGCGTCGACCCTCAGGGGCACGGCGATCACCGAGGCGACCACGGCGCGCATGGTGATCACGGCGCGCATGGCGATCACGGCGATCACGACGGCGCCGGCTCGATCCACGTGTCGATGCGCGACTACGTCACGGGGTTCGTACTGTCGGTCGTGCTGACCGCGATCCCGTTCTGGCTGGTGATGGGCAAGGTCATCGAGTCGCCGGGGATGACGGCATTGGTGATCCTCGGCTTCGGTGCCGTGCAGATCGTCGTGCACATGGTCTATTTCCTGCACTTGAATGGTCGCTCCGAGGGCGGCTGGAATCTGATGGCGTTGATTTTCACGCTCGTCTTCGTGGTCATCACCCTCAGCGGTTCGCTCTGGGTCATGTACCACCTCAATCACAACATGATGCCCGGGATGAGCCAGCCGCCGCCGCGGTTCCGCTGAGACGGGGCGGGCGATGGCCAGACCGTTGCGGTTCGCGGCGATGGTCAAGCGGTTGCGGTTCGCGGCGCTGGCCAGACCAGCGCGGTTCGCGGCGATTGCCGCGCGGTTACGGTTGGCGGCGACGGCCACGCTGATGGCGGCTGCGGTCGCTGGCTTCGTCGGCCTCGGCAACTGGCAACTGGAGCGGCGCGCCTGGAAGCTCGACCTGATCGCAACGGTCGGCGATCGGATCCATCGCGCGCCGGTCGCGGCGCCCGATCCCGCGCGCTGGTCGGACATCAATGCCGCCGATGACAGCTACCGGCGCATTCGTCTGCAGGGCCACTGGCTGACCGGGCACGACACCTTCGTGCAGGCGACGACCGCGCTGGGCTCAGGATACTGGCTGCTGACCCCGCTCGAGGCCAGCGACGGGAGCCGGACGCTGGTCAATCGCGGCTTCATCCGCCGTCGGCCGCAGCCGGCGCCGAGCGACAGCAGACCGGACCGCGACGGCGCGGCCCGCTCGGGCGGGGACGCAGCGTCGGGCGCGCTGCCCGAGGAGGTCACGGTGATCGGGCTGCTGCGGATCAGCGAGACGGGCGGAAGTTTCCCGCGACGCAACGAGCCCTCTTTCGATCGCTGGTTCTCGCGCGACGTCGCGGCCATCGCCGCGTGGCGCGGACTCGAGCGCATCGCTCCGTACTTCGTCGACGCCGAGGCGACGCCCGGAACCCACGGCGACGGCCGGGTCCGGAATCCGGTCGGGTCCGCGGGCGCATTCCCCGATGCGGTCGCCGAGAGCGCCTGGCGGCCCGAGCGCGAGCGCAGCGAACCCGTCGCTGGCTTGACGGTCGTGACGTTTCGCAACAATCACTTGGTCTACGCGCTGACCTGGTACGCACTCGCGGCGATGACGGCGGTCGCATCGGCGTGGGCGCTGATTCAAGGGCGCGAGCCGCGAGTACCGGCAACCCGGCCTTCGCGCCATGCCTCCGGTCGCTGACCTGACGACAGCGGCCCTGGCCGTGTCCCGGCGCTCCGGCGACCACGGGGACCCGGTCGGCCCGAACAACATGGAACTGCTGATCCAGTTGCGCTGGATCGCGGTCATCGGTCAGGTCGCAAGCATCGCCGTGGTCGACGCCGGCCTCGGCGTGCCGCTGCCGCTGCCGCAGATGACGGCCGCGCTTGCCTGCCTCGTCGTGTTCAATCTGTTCAGCCTGATGCGCTGGCGTGACGGCCGCGAGCTGACCGACGGCGAACTGTTCGTGGCGCTGCTGTTCGACGTGGCGGTGCTGACGGCGCAGCTCTACTTCAGCGGCGGCGCCAACAACCCGTTCATCTTCCTCTACCTGCTGCAGGTCAGCCTCGGCGGGGCGATGCTGCCGCCGCGGCACACCTGGGCACTGCTGTTGATCACCACTGGCGCGTCGATCGCGCTGACCCAGAACTACCAGCCGTTGCCGATCGCGTTCACCGGCAGCGGCGGAAGGCTCGACCCGATGTTCCTGCTCGGGATGCTGATCTGCCTGGTGCTCGAGGCCGCCCTGCTGGTGATCTTCGTGACGCGGATCAGCCGCAACCAGCGTGATCGCGACGCACGGCTCGCCGACCTGCGCCAGCAGGCGGCCGAACAGGAACATATCGTCCGGATGGGGCTGCTCGCCTCGGGCGCGGCGCACGAGCTGAGCACTCCGCTCGCGACGCTGTCGGTCATCCTCGGCGACTGGCGGCACATGGCGCCGTTCAGCGACGACCCGGAGCGGCTGCAGGAAGTCGAGGACATGCAGACCCAGGTCACCCGCTGCAAGGCCATCGTCAACGGCATCCTGCTGTCGGCCGGCGAGGCCCGTGGCGTAGCGCCGGCCCATACGACGCTCGCGGGTTTCCTGGCCGAGCTGACGACGGATTGGCTGGCCACGCGCCCCGGTGCCACCCTCGAGTTCACTAACCGGGTGACACCGGACATCGCCATCCTCTCGGACTCGGCGCTGAGACAGATGATCGAGAACATCCTCGACAACGCTCTCGAGGCCTCGCCGCGCTGGGTCGGGTTCAGCGCCACCCGCGATGACGGTTCGCTGATCCTGGCCGTGGCCGATGCCGGGCCCGGCTTCACCCGCGAGATGCTGCGCCAGGTCGGAAAGCCCTATCATTCGAGCAAGGATCGTCCCGGAGCCGGTCTCGGCCTGTTCCTCGCGCTCAACGTCGCCCGGACGCTGGGCGGGACGCTGTCGGTCGACAACAGGCCGCAAGTCGGAGCCATCGTGCGGATGATCCTGCCCCTCGCCGCCATTGCCGTTGAATATGAACACGACGTCATCACGCCGCCGGTTGCTGCTCGTCGAGGATGACGCGGCGCTCGCCCGCGCCCTCGGCCGCTCGTTCGAGCGCCGTGGCTACGATGTCCGCGTCGCCGACCGGCTCGATACGATGAACGCGCTGCTGCCGCAGTTCGAACCGGGGTACGCCGTGGTCGATCTGAAGCTCGCCGCCGGCGCCTCGGGGCTGGCCTGCGTCCAGGTGCTCAATCGCCACGATCCGCAGATGCTGATCGTCGTGCTGACCGGGTACGCCAGTATCGGCACGGCGGTCGAGGCAATCAAGCTCGGTGCTTGCCACTACCTCGCCAAGCCCTCGAACACCGATGACATCGAGGCTGCGTTCGGTCGTGCCGAGGGTAGCGTCGACGTGAGCCTCGAGGCTCGGCCGACGTCGATCAAGACGCTCGAGTGGGAATGGATCCACGAGATGCTGGCAGCGACCAACTTCAACGTCTCCGAGACCGCCAGGCGTCTCGGGATGCACCGGCGGACGCTTGCGCGGAAGCTGGAAAAGCAGCGGGTGCGGTAGCGGCGATCGCGCATCAGCCGGATCCGCTCCGACGGACCAGGCACAGGGCGGCGGCAATCGCCTCCAACGCCGCGCATCCAAGCAGGACCGCTGCGGGACGCGCCATGACGTCGATCAGCAACCCTGCCGTGATCGGCGCGAACGCATAGAAGAACTGGCCGACGGCCCAGATCCGCGACACCGTAGCCGCATAGCCGCTGGCGTCGAACTCGCGCTGGACGAAGATCGCCGGCAGCGTGATCAGGTTGCCGACCGAGACGCCGAACAACAGGCAGCCGACGAAGAGGGCCGCTCGACCTTCGCCGACCCAGAGCATCGCCATCCCCATCACCTGCAGCGCCAGGCAGGCTGCGGTGATCCGGCGGTGATCGAGCCGGTCGACGGCGAGCCCGAGCAGCAGTCGGCCGGCGAGGGCGGCGACCGTCGTGATCGCCACGGCGACGGCCGCCGGCTGGGCGCCGATCCGCGGGGCCAGCAGCGGCACCTGCTGCGAGAGGAAGGCGACCTGGGCGAACCAGCTCAGGGTGACGATCGTCATCACCGTCCACAGGGGCCGGGACGCCGCGCTCGGCGGCGGGCTGGCCACGGCTGGCGCCGCCGCCGCAGACGCCGGGGCAGCCGCCGCGGCGGACACCGGAGCAGCCGGAAGAGACACCGGAGCAGCCGGAAGAGACACCGAAGCAGCCGCCGGGCTCGGCGCGCGCGGCCCGCCGGTCGGCCGGTCGACCAGCAATGCGACGGCCACGAGCGCCAGCAGCCCGCAGACCAGCGCCGCGAGCCCACGCCCCGGGCCGACACCGAGCCCGGCGATGGCCCAGACCATCGCCGGCACGACGGTGAATCCGCCCACGCTCGCGCCGGTCAGGGCAAGGCTCAGCGCCAATCCACGCCGCGCCTCGAACCAGGTGCCGACGATCTGCGTGATCGCGGTGCCCGACGTCGCTGCCCAGCCGAAGGCCATGATGACGTAAGCGGCGAACAGCAGCGGTGGCCAGGGCAAGTGCGGAAGGCTGGCGACGCCGCCGGCCAGGGCAACGATGCCGGCGGCAGCGACACGCCGGCGGCCGTGGCGCCCGGCCAGCCGGTCAACGAGTCCGATCGACAACGAGCCGGCGACGAAGGAGAGCGTCGTCGCCAGCGACAACGACCCGAGCGACCAGCGGCCGTCGTCGCCGAGGAACTGGGTGTAGACCGACAGCCCGTAGAACCCGAGCCCCCAGGCGAAGACTGCGAGGGCAAACGATGCCGCGACCACACGCCGGCCGCTGATCGGGCGCGGATCGCGGAATTCGTCGACGATCTGGTCAGAGCCCGACTCAGCGCCCGTCGCGCGCCCACGGACTAAACTCGACAATTCCAGACGCAACGTCCCGGC